>JAXMJU010000118.1:0-6442 GCA_034376265.1 Sulfuritalea sp. | reverse complement strand
CCGGAACTGCCGCCAGGCGCCGACTCCGACACCTGCGCCGAACTGCGCTTCGGCTGCCGCGTGATCGGCGTCGCGCCAGCGCCAACTCTGGTGCATGGCTTCAGCCATTTCCGCCTGCACATCGCGCCGCTGCTGCTGCGCGTGCAGCCGCATCACTGCGCCATGGGACTGGGCCGGCAGTGGCTGGACCTGGCCGCCACCGCCGACGCCGCGCTGCCGGCGCCGATCCGCACTATCCTCGCCGACGTTCACACGTCGGGTAGCAGGCCCTTGCTTTCGAGGAAGCGATAAATGATTTCCAGGCGGTCGATGCTGTCTTCCATCTCGAGCAGCTTCTGCTTCGCCGCATTGGGGATCGGCAGCACCTCGGCATAGCGCATGCCGAGCCAGCTGGCGTCGAAAAAACGGTGCGGCAGCGCCGGCGCATGCGGCGCGTCGGCCTCCATGTCTTCGACGATGGCGCGCAGCAGCGGCACCAGCCGCGCGTAGGCGCCGGGGATCGGCATGATGGCCGGCGGCGTCGCGATCAGTTCGATCTCGCCGCGCAGCAGACCGGAATCCTCGACCCAGTGACGTTGCAAACGGAAGCGTTCGCCGCCCTGGGCGATGATGTCGAGCATGCCGAGCTGCTGCATGTCCCAGTCGGCGATGTGGGCCAGCGTGCCCACCGCGTGCGGCTCGGCCGGCTTGTGGCCGGGAGCGGCAACTTCCTCGCCTTTGGCAATCAGGCAGATGCCGAAGGAACTGGATTCCTTGAGGCAAACCTTGGCCATGTCCATGTAGCGCTGCTCGAAAATCCGCATCGGCAGCCGCCCGCCGGGAAACAGCACGGATTGCAGGGGGAACAGGGGAATGATCATGAGGCGGCTTTCACGGAAGACGGCGTGGCGGGGGTGGCGGGGTGGCCAAGGCGGCTGCTGCGGCCAGCAGGCGCGCCGCCACCAGGCCGTTGATGGTACCGAAGGCCAGCGCCGCCGTGGCGAACAGCGGCAGCAGGTAGAACACGCCGTCATGCGGCACCAGCCAGGCCCGGGCCAGCGCGATCTGTCCGCCGATGTGGGCGAAGGCCGCCAGCACGCTGGCCGACACCGGGCCGAAGAAACGCGGCGGCAGGTGCTGCGCCAGCGCCAGTACCGCCAGGCTGCACAAGGCACCTGCCAGCGCGAGGAAGAAACCCGGGGCGAGGAACTGGCCGATCGCCAGGCTGCCCGCCACCACGCGCAGCAGGCTGACCCAGGCCGCGTCGCGCCAGCCGTAGCGCGCCAGCACCACCAGCACGATGATGTTGGCCAGGCCCGGCTTGATGCCCGGCAGGGGGCTCGGCAGCGCCGCCTCGGCCACCGTCAGCGCAATCGCCGCCGCCGCGTAGCGCGCGATGCGGTAATCGTCGGCAGTGACCGGCAGCTCAATAGTTGAGCGTGTCATAGGCGCCGTTCTGGCCGCTGCGTCCCGCGAGCTGCAGCGTGACGTGATTCGGTGCGCAGATCGCGACCGCATTGGCGCGCGTCAGCCAGCCCTGCTGCACGCAGTACTGGCGCGGGCCGGGATCGGAGAGCACGCGGGCGCGGCCGGGCTGCACTTCGATCACCGTGGTGCCGATGGCGCCGATGACCGCGTACTTGCGCGGGATGTTCAGCGCCAGCTCGGTCACCAGTTGGCCGTCGCGCTTGACGATGGCGCGGTCAGCCACGCCGCCGCGCCACAACAAGGGATAGGACGCCGCCACCAGTGCGGCGGCCGCCAGCAACAGCAGCCAGTCGCCGGGTTTCAGCAGCCGGCGCCAGGGCAAGTGGCCGTCGCCCGTCGCATGCGCCAGCAGCTCGCGCAGGCCCTCGGGAATCCGCTCCTTCATTCGATCAGGCTGCGGTGCCGCACCAGCACCCGGGCGGAATCGCGAAAATGCGCGGCAAGCCTTTCGGCCAGGTACACCGAGCGGTGCTGGCCGCCGGTGCAGCCGATGCCCACCGTCAGATAGGAGCGGTTGTCGCGGATATAGGCCGGCAGCCAGTCGCCGATGAAGCGGCGCAGGTCGGCCTCCATGCGCGCCACCTCGGGCTGCGCATCGAGGAAGCGGATCACCTCGATGTCGCGCCCGGTCAGGGGCCGCAGCGCCGGGTCGTAATGCGGATTGGGCAGGCAGCGCACGTCGAACACCAGATCGGCGTCGAGCGGGATGCCGTTCTTGAAACCGAAGGACTGGAACAACAGCGTCAGCCCGGCGCGCTCGTCGAGCGCGGCGAACTCCTTGACGCAGGCGCGCAACGCATTCGGCCGCAGGTTGCTGGTGTCGATGTGGTGGCCGAGCGAAGCCAGCATTTCCAGCGCCTCGCGCTCGCGCGCGATGGCTTCCCCCAACGTCACGTCGTCGGTCGCCAGCGGATGGCGGCGGCGCGTCTCGGAAAAGCGCTGGATCAGCACGTCGTCGCGCGCATCGAGAAACACGAAACGCAGCGTGACGCCCTCGGATTCCAGCTTGCGCAACTGCGGCGGCAGCGCCGCGATGCTCGAGCCGCCGCGCATGTCCACCGCCACCGCGGCCATCCGGTGCCCTTCCAGCCGCAGATGCTCGACCAGACTCGACAAGAGCGGCGCCGGCAGGTTGTCCACGCAGTAATAGCCGGCGTCCTCCAGCACGTTGAG
The DNA here is from genome assembly GCA_034376265.1 of Sulfuritalea sp. GTDB lineage: Bacteria > Pseudomonadota > Gammaproteobacteria > Burkholderiales > Rhodocyclaceae > Sulfuritalea. Next base: position 3,802 of record JAXMJU010000118.1, on the reverse strand, counting down.
CGCGATGGATTTGCCGGACCCGGAAAGGCCGCTGATGAGCACGACTTGCATGGGTGAAAGGATAGCGGATTAGCGGGAGCGCTGCCGGGTCTCGCCCTGGCAATTCCGCAATCACTGCCGGATTCAGGCATTCGCGGAGCTTACGGGCGCCCTGCCAAATAAGCGGGTCAGTTCGGCATTGCGTTCCATGGCCTGAAGAATCGCCGCCCCGCCAACGCCGACTTCCCGCAGGCGAGCTTTGCGGGGTAATCTAGCCCGAAGCCAACCCTTGGTTGCCTCGCAATTCGTCAGGCTCTTCTGGAGATACTCCCGTGCCCAAGAACATCATCGTATCCACTGTCGTTGTACTGATTGTCGTTGCCGTGGCCTTCGCGCTGAATCCCTCGCCCGAAAAACACCGCGAGGAGATCAGGAAGGCGGTGGGAGAACGCAGCCCCATCGCTGCCGTGCTTGGCCTGGGCGCCTTGACCGCGTTCGTGTCCACCTACCATCCGCTGGGCGTCGCTTCGTACACCACGGTCAATGATCGGGTCGTCTCGGTTGGGGCGTTCGGAGTGGTCGTCTTCATCGAGCCGTCGAAGGAGAAGTAAGCCATTGCTCAAAGACCCCTGACTTGGCGGACCCACGCCGCTGACCAGGGATTCGGCGCGGCACAGAACGCTCATCCCTGGCGCGCGTTGTATATCGGTCCGCCGGCCTTGTGGTAGCTGCGCAAGATCGCGCAAGCCTCGTCGCGCAGCAGGTCGGTCGCCACCGAAATGCCGCGCGCCTGCAGTTCATCGATCCAGTTCGCCGGCCGCGGGCCTTCGTCGAACCCCAGAGCGACGACATCCTCCCCGCGTGCCGCGCACACCAGGTGGCGTGCGCCGGACCAAAGAACCGCCCCCAGGCACATCATGCAGGGCTCGGCGCTGGTGACCAGCTCGCAGGCGGGCAGACCGGAAGCGCCGAGGTCGTGGCTGCGCAGTCGCGCCTGCGCCAGCGACAGGGCAAGGATCTCGGCGTGTGCCGAGGAACAGCGGCTCGCCACCACCCGATTTGCGCCCGCCGCCAGCAGCCGGCCGCCATCGCGCTCGAACACCGCGGCCGCGAACGGCCCGCCTCCCGCCGCGACATTGTCACGAGCGAGTTCGAGCACAAAACGCATGCGCGCCTCCGGCGATGCAAGAACCGTCGGCGTAGCATTCGCCCGCGCCAGAAAGTCGGGCAGTTCGACATGCAATGCGTTACTCATACGTCAATCCTAGCATCACGGCGTGCAAGGGTAACCGCTTCCGGCGCCTCCATTCGGTCGCCGTGCCGCAAGCTTACGGCCTGCAAACTATCTGGAGCGGGCATCGGATTGTTTGTCATGGGCGTCTGATTCGCCGTCCCACCAGCGCCAACTTTCTCGAAGCGGTCAAGGCTCAAGAATGCGAAGCCGAGCATACATCCACTACCAGGAGAACGCCGGGACTCGCCCCGGCGAACCTTCCTCGCTCGGCGGATCAGAGAGGAAGGAAAACCGTCGCAAGTGACAGGCCGCCTTTCAATTCAGGAACGGCTGCAGCGCAACGATAAGAGACGCTCGGCTCCGGAACCCCACTGAGTGCAGCCGGCCAATTGCAGTCGTTAACGATTCACAGAAATTGTCGCGTACGGTGTCTGGTACTCAATCCAAAGCTGACATTGTCGGAACGCTTTGTCGCCGATAATTGATGAGGGTTGGCGGCCGAGCGCAGATGTAGGTGGTATCAACCTTGTCAAATGGATCGACATCTTGCCGTCCTTGGATTTCCTACCGACAACTGTTCATATTGAACACTTCCTACCAAACGCGCAAAGTTGTCGACACTCAGTCGGTGAGCGGAGGTGAAACTTCTGGAGATGGCGTGCTCTCGTTCGCATCCGGCAATCGACTGGCTAGGACCTTGTCCACGCGCTTGCCATCCAGATCGACGACCTCCAGACGCCAATCTTCCCAATTACTCACGTCGCCGGTCTGCGGCAGACGCCCCAGCAGCCACATCATGAGTCCGCTCAGGGTGTGGTAGCGCCCTTTGTCTTCCTCGGGCACGGCTTTCAGCTCCAGCTTGTCCTTGAGTTCCGGCACTGGAATCAGACCATCGAGCAACCACGATCCGTCCTCCCGCTGAACCGCCCAGGCGTCCTCCATGTTACGCGGCTTGAACTCCCCGGTTACAGCTTCAAGGACGTCCTGCAACGTGACCAGGCCCTGCACCTCGCCATATTCGTCCACTACCATCACCATCTGCACACCGGACGCGCGGAAATGGTCCAGCAGATCCATACCTGTTAGCGTTTCGGGCACGAACACTGCCGGCTGTAACTCAGTCGCAAGGTCGGTAACACCGCCCTTTAGCGTCTTTCGCAGCAATTGCTTTGCATTGATGATGCCCAGCACTTCGTGGAGACCACCGCGACAAACGGGAAAGCGCGAGTGCTCCGAATCGGTAACGTGATTCAGGCTTTCCTGGAGTGGGCGATCGACATCGAGATATGCGATACCCGCGCGTGGAATCATCAGAGAGCCGATCTGCCGATCATCGAGGCGGAACACGTTGCGCACCATCTCGTGTTCCTGCTGCTCGATCACACCGGCTTCGGACCCCTCTTCCAGCATGGCGTGGATTTCCTCTTCCGTGACGCCTTGGCCATCCTGTTTGCGCTGCCCCATCAGGCTCAGAATCGAGTCTGTAGATAGCGTAAGCAGGCGTACGAATGGACGCGTGAGCAGCGAGAGAAACTGCATCGGACGCGCCACCAGGCGGGCGATGCCCTCGGGGTTGAACTGAGCGATGCGCTTGGGCACCAGTTCGCCGACGACGATGGAGATGTAGGTAATGACCACCACCACCAGGGCGGTGGAAACGATGCTGCTGGTTTCGACTGCCATCCCCAGTGCTTGCAGCCAGATCGCCAAAGGTGCCGCGAGGACTGCCTCGCCGACGATGCCGTTGAGGATGCCGATCGAGGTGATGCCGATCTGGATGGTGGACAGGAAACGCGTCGGCTCGTCATGGAGATTGATAGCAATCGCAGCGGCACCATCACCATCCTCGGCCAGTCGCGCCAGTCTGCCGCGGCGTGCTGTGACCAAAGCGATCTCGGACATGGCAAAGGCGCCGTTAAGCAAAATCAGGGTGACAAGGAAGAGGATTTCCATGATGTGATCCGAAGTGGTTAGGCCGAAGCAGACGGCATTCCGTCAGGGCAGCAGACAGATATCCTACGCACGCACGATTGCACGCGAAGTTAGCGATGGAGATGGGCGGTTGGCGCGATGATCGCTGCCAAGCCAGTTGGTGTTCGTGCTACCGAAGAGATTTGTCCGCATTGCGCGAACAATCGGACATAAGGCCGTTGTACACCTATTCATAGGACGGGGTCATGACCCCGCTAACCCTTTCCATCATTGAACCAATCCACATTGTCACCGAATCGAGCACAGGTGTCACTCGAACGTTCAGCGGATAAGCTCTATCCGAAATCGACGACAGTCGGGACAAGAAGCGCTGGTGCTGTATCTGGGCGTCCGCAGTAATTCAATTAGCTGTCATTGAATTGCTTCTGGGCGCAACGAGCGGAATGGGCACCCAAGAGCCGTTGGCCCTAAAAAAACCGAAGGGTAGTTCCCAGATTTTTACTGTCACCAAATCGCGTTCGTAAGATTCGGGTTTGATTTGTTCTCGGCACCAACCTGACACGCGCGACGGTTTTCCTTCCCCTCTGACCCGCCGAGCGAGGAAGGTCCGCCGGGGGAAGTCCGGTCGCGTTGTCCGACGCCGGCCGCATTTTGGCC
>JAXMJU010000117.1:0-10848 GCA_034376265.1 Sulfuritalea sp. | reverse complement strand
CATGGGACGCCGACGCGGCCGGCGTCGACGTGGAAACCGACTACACGCCGAGCGACAGCGCCCTGTGCATCGTCACTCCGCTCGGCGCCGACGCCACCACCTGCTGCGTCGGCCAGGGGCTCGACCCGCAGCGCAGCGTCGCCATCGACTGCCTGTTCGGCCTGGTTGCGGGCCGCAGGCGCACGCTGATGACCACGCCGCTGACCAGCCCCGCCATGCGCGATGCGGCGCACGCCCTGTTCGCCGCCGACGGTACGGCGGTCAGCGTGATCCGCGACAGCGCCGGCTTCATCGCCCAGCGCATCGTCGCCTGCATCGTCAACATCGGCTGCGACATCGCCCAGCAGCGCGTCGCCAGCCCGGCCGACATCGACCGCGCGGTGACCCTCGGCCTGGGCTACCCCAAGGGCCCGCTGGCCTTCGGCGACGCGCTCGGCGCGCGCAAGCTGCTCGGCGTGCTGGAGGCCATGCAGGATTTCTACGGCGACCCGCGCTACCGCCCCAGCCCCTGGCTCAAGCGCCGCGCGCTGCTCGGCGTCTCGCTGCTGACCGAAGAAAACTGATCTGGCAACCCGGCTTCAGGCCATCCGCACGCAAGGGGAATCGACATGGACAAGCCCTCCGCACTTGCCGCCTTTCGCCTGCGCCACCGTCTGCGCGTGCGCTGGGCCGAAGTCGACCCGCAGAACATCGTCTTCAACGGCCACTACCTGAGCTACTTCGACATCGGCGTCACCGAATACTGGCGCGCCATCGGTCTGCCCTACCCCGAGGGTATGGCCGGCACCGGCGGCGACCTGTTCGCGGTGAGGAGCGTGATCAACTACCACGCCTCGGCGCACTTCGACGAGTTCCTCGACATCTGCGTGCGCGCCGAGAAGCTCGGCAATTCGAGCATGACTTTCGAGATGGGCATCTTCCGCGCCGGCGAGCGCCTGATCAGCGGCGAGATCGTCTATGTCAATGCCGATCCGGCAAGCAAGACCTCGCGTCCCTTGCCGGAAAAGCTGCGCCAGGCGATCGAAGCCTGGGAAGCGGGCGGCTGACGGCTGCTCCCCCGGCCGCGGCCAAGAGTTGGCGCTGGCACTACGGCGTCGTGCCGGCCTTGGCGGAACTGTAGCGGCCGGCGGCCATCGAAGCAGGGTAGTCACAGTTCAAGAGGAGTTCCCATGGATGCCAACCTGCACACCATGAACAACTTGTTCGCCCAACTCGGGCTGCCGGCCGACTCGACCGCCATCGACGACTTCATCATTGCCCACCGGCCGCTGGGCAAGGGTATCGCCCTCTACCGCGCACCGTTCTGGACGGCATCCCAGAGAAGCTTCCTCAAGGACGAGATCATCGAGGACGCGGACTGGGCCGGGGTTATCGACGAACTCAACGTCCGCCTGTCCTGATCCCGCGCGCGACTGGTGACTGGTTTCAGGCGCCGCGCTGCCTTCTCGCCTCGAACAGGCAGATGCCGGCGGAAACCGAAACGTTGAGGCTTTCGACGCTGCCGTGCATCGGGATCCTGGCCAGTTCGTCGCAGGTCTCGCGCGTCAGGCGGCGCATGCCGGCGCCCTCGGCGCCGAGCACCCAGGCGCAGGGGCCTTTCTGGTCGATCGCATAGAGTTCCTTGTCGGCTTCGCCGGCCGCGCCGATGACCCAGATGCCGCGTTCCTGCATCTCGCGCAAGGACCGCGCGAGATTGGTGACGACGATGTAGGGCACGCTGTCGGCGGCGCCGCTGGCGACCTTGATCACCGTGGCGTTGAGGCCGCAGGCCTTGTCCTTGGGCGCCACCACGGCGTGTGCGCCGGCGACGTCGGCGACGCGCAGGCAGGCGCCGAGATTGTGCGGATCGGTGATGCCGTCGAGCACCAACAGCAGCGGCGGTTCGCTGAGGCCGTCGAGCACGTCGTCCAGCGTCACATGCCGGGCCTGCGCGGCGACCTTGGCCACCACGCCCTGGTGCTGGGTGCCGCCGGCCAGGCCGTCGAGCCGCTTCGCGTCGGAAAGGATCACGCGCACGCCGTGGGCCTCGGCCAGTTTCAGCAGGTCGCGCATGCGGCCGTCCTGGCGGCCTTCGGCGACGGTGATTTCCTTGACGTCGTCGGCGGCGTGGCGCAGCTTGGCGGTGATGGCGTGGAAGCCGTGGATCAGTCGCGTTTCAGACATGGCTGTGGCCTTCGTTGAGGATGCGAATCTCGCGTTGCGGGAAGGGAATGGAAATGCCGGCCTGCTTGAACTCGCGCCAGATCGCCAGATTGATGTCGGAGCGCAGCTGACCGACGCCATTCTGCGGATCGGCGACCCAGAAGCCGAGGTCGAGATTGATGCCGGAATCGGCGAACTCCCTGAGCAATACCGCCGGCGCCGGCTCGACCAGGACGCGCGGCTGGGCCGCTGCCGCAGCCGCCATGATGGCCATGGCGCGCTCCAGGTCGCTGTCGTAGGCGACCTGCACCGGGAGCATGATGCGCACCTGCGGATCGCTGTAGGACTCGTTCTGCACCACCGAGCCGACCAGCAGTTCGTTGGGCACCAGCGCTTCGACGCCGCCCAGGCTGCGCAGCACGGTGTAGCGCGTGGTGATGCGCGTCACCTCGCCGCGGTCGGCGCCGACGGTGATGGTGTTGCCGATGCGGATGGAATTGTCGAGCAGGATGATGAAGCCCGAGACGTAGTTGCTGGCGATCTTCTGCAGGCCGAAGCCGAGGCCGACGCCGAGCGCGCCGCCGAAGATCGACAGCGTGGTGAGATCGATGCCGACCTGCGGCAGGACGATCAGCACCGCGAGCAGGATCAGCAGCGCCTTGGTCAGGCGCGCGAACACCATGCGCAAACTGCTGTCGAGCCCGACCGCTTTGTTCAAGCGGGCTTCGATCGCGCTGGACAGCCAGAGCGCGGCCAGCACGGTGGCGAGCACCGCGACCAGACCCTGCAGCACATGCCACAGGTTGAGTTTCTGCGCGCCGGCACTGAAGGTCACCGATTCGATCAGCGCGATCGCCTCGGGCAGCAGGCCGACGATGTGCAGGGCGACGACTCCCCAGACCAGCAAGGCGAACACGCGCTCGAAGGGCACCAGCCAGGTGGCGCCAACCAGGCTTACGCGCAGTATGAAGAACACCGCGCGGATCGCCGCCAGCGAGGCCAGCAGCGGCACCGCCAGCGAGAACAGGCCGATGCGGATCCAGTCCTCCGCCACCCAGCGCGCCAGCAGCACCAGCAGCAGCGCCAGCACGGGGAAGCTGATGCGCTTGAGCCCGCCGCGGCCGAGTTCCGCGACGCGGCCCGCGGCGGCCTGCCGGCGGCGCAGCAGGCTCTCGCCCAGCAGCGCCAGCAGCAGGCATCCGGCGAGAATCGCCAACTGCCAGATCAGGTCCGGTTCGCGCAGATCGGCCTGGACTTCCAGCCACACGGTGGCCAGAGCGCCTTGCTTCATGTCACTGGGCTCCGTTCATTCTTTGTGCTTCGTCCTTGGAATGCCACAGGGAACCGGCCCCCTTTGTCATCGCGCCTGCCTTCATGACTCGAAAAGCTCGGCGTGGGTGCCGGCGCGCACAAAGCACAGCATCTCGTTGTTGCCGCTGCCCTGAAGCTGATAAATCAGCAAAAAATCTCCGCCGATGTGGCACTCGCGATGCTCGGCCCACTCGCTTTTCAGCGCATGATCAAGCCACTCTGGGCCCAAGGGTTCGTTGCCAATCAGCAGCAGCATGGCTTCCTTGAGGCGCCTCATATCGTAGCGCCCGGACTCGCTCAGCCGCGCCCAGTCCTTGGCAAACCTTTTTGTGTGATCGGAAGCTCGCGGCAATGCCGCTCGCTTACTGCTTGCCGCCTTTTTCAAGGTCATCGAACAGTTCCTTGGCGGAAGCGAACCGAGCGCGGTGGGCGCGCAGGATGGCACGGGATTCCTCCATCGCCGCCCGCGTCTCGGCATTTGGAACTTTGAGTTCAAGCGGCATGGCCTGATCGGCCACCACGCGCCTGAGGAAAATTCTTACCGCATCCGAAACCGACAAACCCATCGCCGCCAGTGCCTCTGTCGCCTGCGCCTTGGTCTCATCGTCCACGCGGACATGCACCATCGTTGTCGTCGCCATGGCTTTCTCCATGTATTTCCAGGATGGGATCGTATCGCAATTGAGATACACAATCAAGGGTAGCGCGACAGGTAGCGGTCGTTCGCGAGCAGGTTACCGCTCGCGGCAGCGAAAACAAGCAAAAGCGGACCAGGCTCGGTTGATCGTTGTTATCGCCGTATCGCCATCGCCGACTTTCAACGACTATGCGAAATCAATTCGAGCCTGGCCCCTTTTCCACTTTTTCCGTTTTGAATAATTCAGTGATTCAACGGTTCGTGGTCAATCTCGTAAGCCTCAATCAGATCACCAACGACGGCGAGCAGCGAATACAGCGGATGCTTCTCGTCATCGCGCACCAGATCGAGCAGGCTGTTGAGCAGCGCTGTCGCATGATCGTAATCGGCCTCGGACTCGATATGAGCAATCGGCGCTACCGATTGAAGCATCTGCCAAGCGGGAAGCAGTCGCTGAAAGTCAATTACCGCATTCATTTTTTCCTCCAGTCGTTACGATCGTACTCTGCGTGAGTCATCACCTGACGAACATACATCCGCTGCTTGTCGTAGTGAACAACGGCCGCGATTCGATAACGATTTCCACCAACGTCAAATAGGGTAAAACCATCCACATAGTCCGCGGAACCGAAGGTTTGGCGTAATGCGGGAAACGAAAACACGCTCAGACCGCTGGCCTTGCGAAACCATTCCTCAAGCATTGGTCTGGACTCAGGATGGTGCTGCCAAAACTCCCGCAACGGCTTTTTCGAGATGATGCGCATCGAGCGATTCTACGCGAGCCGAAACATCCAAAGAAAGCACGGTCTGAGATATTCAAGCGGGACCGGGTCCATCATTCTCGATCCGAAGACACTCGACTTTGGCCCCGCTGGCGCAAACGACCCAAACGGGGCGATGTCACGCCTGACTCGCCGTGTCACCAGCACCGACTCTTCTCGAACGGTCGACGCCAGGCCAACTCGTTTTGCGTCATCTCACCGTGTTCCGTTCATTTGCTGCGCGTCGTCGCGATGGCGCCGCCAGTTGTCGAGGTAGCGCCGTACCAGTGCCGGATTGCCGCGCAGGATCAGCAGGTTTTCGGCGTTGCGCGCCTGCGCCGACCAGCTGAAATTGTAGCTGCCGGTAATGACGACGGCGTCGGCAAGAGCGGCATCGATCAGCATCACCTTGTTGTGCGCGGCGGCGTAGCGGGTTTCCAGCCAGACCGGGATGCCGCCTTCGAGCATTTGCGGCAACAGCGACTTGTCGCTCTTTTCCAGCATCTCGCGGTCGGCCAGGATTTCCACCGCAACGCCGCGTGCCCTGGCATCCGTCAGCGCCTTGGCGATTGAGCGGCTGGTCAGCAGGTAGGCCTGGACGTGGATGCTCTGGCGCGCTTCGCCGACCACGCGCACGATGGCCCCTTCGGCATCGTCCCAGGGCGTGAACAGCACCTCCACCGTCCCCGTCGCCGGCAACGCCGTGGCGCCAACATTGACGCTGAAAAACAGCGCCAATGCAATTAGCAGCGGCCATCCCCCCAGCCCCCGTCCCACGGCCGGCTTTGCACAGCCGGCCGGCTGCGGCGGCGCGGAGCAGTGCTCCGCGAAACCCCGCCTACGCCCCGGGGAAGGGGGTGACATTGGTTCGCGGCCTGCGGCCGCTCCATGATCAACGCTCACTTCGCGCGTTCCAGCACCGCCGCATAAAAGCCGTCGGTGCCGTGCTTCTGCGGCGACAGACGCATGTCCTCGCCGCAATCGATGACGATGCCCTGCGCCGCCAGCACCTCCTGCGCCGAGAGGCGCTGGAACTCGGCATGGCCGGCGAGGAAGGCATCGACGATGTCCTCGTTCTCTTCGGTGAGGATGCTGCAGGTGGCATACACCAGACGCCCGCCCGGCTTCAGCAGCTTGGCTGCGGCGGCCAGTATCGCGGCCTGCTTGGCGGTGAGCTCATCGACGCTTTGCGGCGACTGGCGCCATTTCAGGTCGGGATTGCGGCGCAGGGTGCCCAGCCCGGAACAGGGCGCATCGACCAGCACGCGATCGACCTTGCCCTGCAGTCGCTTGACGCGCGTGTCGTTCTCGCCGGAGAGGCAGGCCGGATGCACGTTCGACAGCCCGGCGCGCGCGGCGCGCGGCTTCAGCTTGGCCAGGCGCTTGTCGGATACGTCGAAGGCATACAGGCGCCCGGTGGAGCGCATCAGCGCGCCGAGAATCAGCGTCTTGCCGCCGGCGCCGGCGCAGAAATCGACGACCATTTCGCCGCGCTTGGGCGCGAGCAGGAAGCCCAGCAGCTGCGAACCCTCGTCCTGCACCTCGATGCTGCCGTCGAGATAGGCCGGATGCTTCTGCAGGTAGGGCTTGGTCTTCAGGCGCAGGCCGAGCGGCGAATACGGCGTCGGCGCGGCGGCGATGCCGTCGGCGGCGAGGCGCGCAATCACGCCTTCGCGCTCGGCCTTCAGGGTGTTCACGCGCAGGTCGAGCGGCGCCGGGGTGTTCAGAGCGCGCGCCAGGGCGAGCAACTCGTCGGGCGTCATGCGCGGAACCGGCACGGCCCCCGGCGCGGAAGCACCGTCCGCGCCGCCCCCCGTGGGGGCCAAGTCAATCTCGGGGCGGCCCGTCGCTTGACTTGAGAGGCGCTCGACCAGCCAGTCGGGGAAATCCAGTTGTTCGGCCAGCGTCAGTTCCGGTTCCGGCTGGCGCCGGATCTCCGCCAGCCATTCGGCTTCGCCCGGCTGCAGCGCGCCTTCGAGCTGGCGCTGCGACATGCCGCGCACGCGCGACAGCGAGAGCAGCACCAGTTCGCGCGGCGAGATGCGACGCGCGCCAGCCGCCGGCTTGGTTCCGTCCCTGGGCCCGCGCTTGGGCGTCGAACCGGGCGCAAGGAAGCCCGCTTCGAGATTCGGCCCGCAGGCGGCCAGGCGCTCCAGCAGGCGCTTGCGGCGCAACACGGCATAGGCAGTTTCGGCGATGAAGGCGCGGTCTTTGGCACCGCTCTTGCGCGCACGGAAGAACGCCGAGAGGGCCGCGTCGGCCGGCAGGGCGAAACTCAGCAACTGTGCCGTTGCCGCCACCGCGGCGTTCAGCAAATCCGCGGCCAGGCCTTCCGCCACCGGCGCGGCCTCGCCGGCACCGGGTCTGGTTCCGGGTTTGGCACCGGCGGCAGCGCCTTCGCGGCGCCGGCCGTCGGCCGCGCCGCGCCGCGCCGCGCTCTTGCCGCCGTATTTCCTGTCGTCGTTCATGCTGTCTCCCCCTTTCGTGGAAAGAGGTGGGTGAGGTTGCTCATGGCTTGTCCTGAACGGCGATTTCCTGCATGTTCTGGTCGAAAATTTCGCCCTTGCGGTCGGTGAAACGGATTTTTACGGGCAGGCCGCGCAACTCGGGCGCGATCCACACCTCTATGCTGTCGCCGCCGCTGCCGCGGGTCTTCAGGTGCACCGTGCGGCGCCTGCCGATCGGCACCGTCACGACTTCTTCGCCGAGGACTTCGACGCGATAGCTTTCCAGCTTGCGGCCCGTGACGATGGGCATTTCCAGCGCGCCGCTCTTGACCCCGAGCAAAACCAGTTGGTAGTACATGGACAGCATGTCCTGGGTGCCAGCGACGATCTTGTCTTCCTTTCCGGCATAGCTGACCACCCGCCGCGTCCAGTCGAAGCTCGCGGTATCGAGGCCCTTGACCCGTTCGTGGCGGAATTCCTTGGGCCGCAGACCGGCAGCCGACACCTCGCCCTGGCTGCTCTGCACCACCCGCGCCGGTTTCAGCAAGGCGGCGATGCCGGTGGTTTCGGTCACGCTGTGCATCCTGTAGTTGCGGCCGTCATGCTCCCAGGTATGCAGCACCCGACCGACCACGAAGCCGTCGGCGCCGTGAGCCAGCGCATAGGTCACCTTGCCCTGGCGCGGCAAGGCCTGCGCGGCGGATGCCTGGAGAGTTGGCGCTGGCGTGACGGCGGCCAGGACCGGCGGCACCAGGCCGAAAGCGAACCAGGCCGCGAGTTGCAGCAGGTGGGCGATGACCTTCACCTCGCGGCGACCTGTGGCACATGCAGCGCGCCGCCGACCGCGACCTCGCCCGCAAGCTGCACGCGCTGCGCCACCAAGTGCAGGCGGCCTTCGAGAAACCAGCGCGCGACGCGCGGATAGAGCAGGTGTTCCTCGGCCAGCACGCGGCGGCCCAGATTCGCCTCGTCGTCGCCGGCCTGCACCGGCACCGCGGCCTGGGCAATGATCGGCCCGCCATCGAGCGCCGGCGTCACGAAGTGCACACTGCAGCCGTGCAGCCGTACCCCGGCCGCCAGCGCCTGGGCGTGGGTCTTGACCCCTGGAAACAGCGGCAGCAGCGAGGGGTGGATATTCAACAGGCGGCCTTCGAAGCGGCGCACGAAACCGTCGGTCAGGATGCGCATGAAGCCGGCCAGCAGCAGCAGGTCCGGCGCGTGGCGGTCGATTTCGGCGGCCAGCGCGGCATCGAATTCCTCGCGCGAGGCGAAGCCGCGGTGATCGATCACCGCGGTGGCGATGCCTCGGCGGGCGGCAGCTTCCAGGCCGGCGACGTCGGGACGGTTGCTGAGGACCAGCGCGCAGCGGCCAGGCAGGCCGGCATCGAGCAGCGATTCCATGTTGCTGCCGCGCCCGGAAATCAGGATCACATAGCGCTTCATCGCAGCCCCGCGACCGGGAGGAATACCGCCGTGGCGAGGCTTTGCGCGACGCGGGCGATGGTGCGCTGGCCCTTGTCGGCGATCAGCGCGGCGAGCAGATCGAGATTGCCGATCATCTTGCCGAACTCGCGCTCGAAGCTCAGGTTGGCCGGCTGCTGCGTCATATCGTTGGAAAGCAGCAGCAAGGCGCCGCCGGCGTCGCGCGCGTTGCCCAGCTTCCAGGCGGCGACTTCGAGGTTGCGCGCGCTGTTGTACAGCTTCTGCGGATCGAGTTCGTCGAGCATGAAGAATTCCGTCTTTTCATCGAAAGCGACATTCAGCATGTCGCCGACACCGGCAACGAATACCGCCACGCGGTCGCCGCCGAAATCCTCGCGCAGCGCCAGCAGCATCGCATCGGTGCCGCGCCGGCCTGCGGCTGCGGGCAGACGCCAGCCGCTGCGCGGATCGAGCAGGCGGTCGAGCGCCGCCTCGACGCCGGCATGGCCGCCTTTTTTCCACTCGCGCGGATTGCGCCGGTAGAGCTTCTCGGCCAGCACGCGCAGGCTGGCGAACACCTCGCGGCGATGGATGTCGGCGACGCGGTCGACGTCGCTCTTGCCGATCTGCTTGGGGTCGAAGCCGGCGACCGAATCGCCGATCGCGCGCGTCTGGTCAGCGCCAGGCGCAGCGGGTTTCGCAGCTTTTGGGGCGCCCGCACGCGCACCGGTTTGCGCACCAGTTTGCGCACAAGCGGCCAGCAGCAGCGCAAGGCCCAGGGCCGCCGCAACGCGCATGCTCTCAGGAAGCCTTGGGCGCAAGATGATGGCGCAGCCAGGCCAGGGCCAGCGGCAGCAGCGACAGGCCGATGGTGCCGAAGATGATCAAGGACAGGTTCGCCTTGACCCAGGGAATGTTGCCGAACCAGTAACCGGCCAGGCACAGCGAGAAGACCCAGAGCACGGCGCCGGCCAGGTCGAAGGCGAAGTAGCGCGGATAGCTCATGTTGCCGACGCCGGCGACGAAGGGCGCGAAGGTGCGCACGAAGGGCATGAAGCGCGCCACCAGCATGGTCTTGCCGCCATGCACCTCGTAGTAGGCGTGCGTCATGTCGAAGGCCTTGCGGTTGAAGTAGCGCGAACCCTCGCCCCAGGCCAGGATGCGCTTGCCGGCCCAGCGCCCGACCCAGTAATTGGTGTTGTCGCCGAGAATCGCGGCCGAGAGCAGCACGGCGATCACGATGTTGATGTCGAAGGCGCCGCTGCTGGTGGCGGCCAGCGCCCCGGCCACGAACAGCAGCGAATCGCCGGGCAGAAAAGGGGTGACGACCAGTCCCGTCTCGCAGAAGACGATGGCAAAGAGGATCACGTAGATCCAGGTGCCGTATTGCGCCAGCAGCATGGCGAGGTACTTGTCCACATGCAGGATGATGTCGATGAACTGGGCGAGAAGTTCCACGTGGCGGCGGCCGATAAGGAAAGGGGCAATTTTACCGGAAGCTATAATCCGAACCCCATGGGAATCATCAAGCCGCTGCCGGATCTCCTGATCAGCCAGATCGCCGCCGGCGAGGTGGTCGAACGCCCGGCTTCGGTGCTCAAGGAGCTGCTGGAAAACAGCCTCGACGCCGGCGCCACGAAGATCGACGTGCAGCTCGACGAAGGCGGCGTGCGCCTGATCCGCGTTGCCGACGACGGCGCCGGCATTGGCCCAGACGACCTGCCGCTGGCCCTGGCGCGCCACGCCACGAGCAAGATCGCCAGCCTCGACGACCTGGAACGGGTCGCCAGCTACGGCTTTCGCGGCGAGGCCCTGGCCTCGATCGCCTCCGTCGCCAGGGTCACGATTACCAGCAAACACGCTGCGCAAGCCCATGCCTGGCGCCTGCGCAGCGAGGCGGCCACGGTGGAACCGGCCGCGCTGGCCGGCGGCACGGTGATCGAGGTCGCCGACCTGTATTTCAACACCCCGGCGCGGCGCAAATTCCTCAAGACCGAGGCCACCGAATTTGCGCATTGCGACGAGGTGCTGCGGCGCATGGCGCTGGCGCGGCCCGAGGTCGCCTTCACGCTGTCGCACAACGGCAGCGCAAAACGCCGTCTCGCCAGCGCCGACTTTGCGCGGCGCG
>JAXMJU010000116.1:0-2090 GCA_034376265.1 Sulfuritalea sp. | reverse complement strand
CTCCCACCCCCATCCTAACCTTCCCCCTTCCAGGGTGAAGGGACTGGCGTTGTGGTTATTTCAACCCAGATTGTCCATTAGAGAAATTTAGGGAACAATGAGCGGAACGTATTTCAGTGTAATCTCTAATGGATACCATTAGAGATTCCTATTAAAACCAGTGCATTAACCTTGCCATCCGGGAGTGTCCATGAGCTCGCAAAGCGATTTTGAAGTCCGTTTCACCGACCGCGAGATTACGGCCTGGGGCGGCATGGCGCTGATGCAAAAAATGCTTCAAAGCATCCGGTTTTCTGATGCCGCCAAGCAGTGGGATTTACCTCAGCCCGGTTCCAATCGTGGCTACGAACCCATACAGATCATCGAGCAATTTATGGTCAGCATCTGGTGTGGCGCAAACCGCTTTGCCCATGCTGAAATCACCCGCTTGGATACGACACTCACCAGGCTGTTTGGCTGGAGCAAGGTAGCAGGGCACAAAGCCATCATACGATTCTTCAACCGTTTTGATATGGCCCGGAACGAACAGGTGCAAGAGCAAATCTATCGCTGGTTCTTCGACCGCTTGAGCATAGACCGGCTCACCTTGGATGTGGACTCCACCGTCATCACCCGCTGCGGCCAACAACAGGGCGCGGCCAAGGGCTACAACCCCGGCAAGCCGGGGCGCAACTCGCATCACCCCTTGCTGGCCTTCATCGCAGAATCACGTATGGTGGCGAACTTCTGGCTGCGTCCCGGCAATACCAGCAGCTCCAACAATATCTTGGAATTCCTCCAGTCCACACTACGCCATCTGGGCAATAAGACGGTCGGATTGTTGCGCGCGGACAGCGGTTTTTTCGATGATGCCGTCATGAAGTTCCTGCACGGCAAAAGCATTGCTTACATCATTAGCGCGCGACTGACGCAGCCACTACAGCAGGCCATGGTAAGCCAATGCAAATTCTGGATAATCGAACCAGGATTGGAGATCGGCGAAATCAGCTATCAGGCGCAAGGATGGGCAGAGGCACGACGGATCGTGGTGGTGCGGCAGAGCATCAAAGTACGCGCGCAAGCACCGGGCAAAACCTTGCGGTTGTTTGCCGACGATCCGGAGATACAGGGTTGGCGTTACGGGGCGATGGTGACTTCGTTAGAGTTGCCAGCACTACAAATATGGCGGCTATATCGGGGGCGCGCCGACTGCGAAAACCGCATCAAAGAGCTCAAAGCCGACTTCGGTCTGGACAGCTTCAACATGGCGCAGTTCTGGGCGACCGAGGCGGCGCTTGGCATGGCGATGCTGGCCTATAACCTGATGAGTTTGTTTCGTCAGGCGGTGATGAAATCCGGCATCCATCACACGCTGGCGACGCTGCATCACAAGGTGTTTGCCGTGGGCGCGTTCTGGGATTCAAGTGCCGAGAAAAATGTATTGCGATTGGCTGTGACTCGCCGACGACGGCAATGGTTCGAGGGGCTTTGGGCTCAAGCCGCAATCGATCCCGGCCTGCATCGGTTCGGGCATGAATGAGGGATGATTATTTCTAATGGACAATCTGGGTTAATCCTCCATGCGACCGATTTCGGCGAGTTTCTGTTTCAGCACGAGCTTGTCCAATTTTTCGATGGGCAGGTTCATGAACAACTGGATGCGCCGCGCCAGTTGATCGGCGGCCTTTTTGAACGCCGCGCGCCGGGCTTCTTCACCCTCGACATGCGCCGGGTCGGGGATGCCCCAATGCGCCGTGGCGGGCTTGCCAGGCCATAGCGGGCAGGTTTCTCCGGCGGCGTTGTCGCACACGGTGAAGATGAAATCGAACTCCGGCGCGCCGGGAGCGGCAAATTCGTCCCAGCTTTTGCTGCGCAGCCCTTCGACGCTGTAGCCTTGCTGTCGCAGCCATTCCATTGCTCCCGGATTGACTCTTCCCACAGGTTTGCTGCCCGCGCTATAGGCTTTAAATTTTCCTTTGCACAATGTATTGAACAGCACTTCGCCGAGAATACTGCGCGCGGAATTGCCGGTACATAACACCAGCACGTTGTAAATTTTGTCTTGCTGCATTTCGTTTTCCTTTTATAAAATTACGCAAACCGGGCAAAGC
>JAXMJU010000115.1:0-13322 GCA_034376265.1 Sulfuritalea sp. | reverse complement strand
CAATCGTCTGCTGCTGCTGAATGCGGGAAGCCGCGGCGACACCCTGGACGACGTGGTGCGCGCCTATGGCGGCGAAGACCTGGCCGGCTGCATCCTGACCAAGGTCGATGAAGCCACGGCGCTGGCGCCGGCGCTCGACTGCATCGTGCGCCACGGGCTGACCCTGAGCTATGTCGGCAACGGCCAGCGCGTGCCCGAAGACCTGCATTTGCCGAACCGCAAATACCTTTTGCATCGCGCCTTCAAAGTTGGCGCTGGCGAGACGGCGCACACCCTGCGCAAGGAAGAAATTCCCCTGGCTTTCCCGCACAGGCAGCCGCTCAAGGCGGGAGCCGCCCTTGCTTGACCGGCATTCCGGCGCCATGGCGGATCAGGCCGCCGGGCTGCGCCGTTTGTTTCGGGCGCGGCCGGCGCGCGCGGTAGCCTTCGTCTCGGGCCGCGAGGCTTGCGGACGCACGACCTTGCTGGTACGTACCGCCGTGGCACTCGCCGAGGCGGGCGAGGCCGTCGTGGTGATCGACGAGAACGCGGGCCCGGACAACCTTCATGCGGCCTTCGGCGTCAAGGCGCGGCGCGACCTGATCGACCTGGTGCGCGGCGACTGTGCCATCGAGCGCCTGGTGCAACCGGTGGCGCCGCGGCTCAGTCTGATGAACGCCGCCCGCTTTGCGGAGGAGATACACCAGCTCGCAGCCGTCGAGGCAGGTCGGCTCAATACGGCTTTCCGGCGTCTGCAGGAGGGCAGCTCCTATGTCCTGATCGATTGTGCCGCGCGCAACGGCCAGCAACTCTCGCCGCTGGCCCTGGCGGCTCCGCGCATGGCGGTGGTGGTCGCGGCACAAGGCACGGCGATCACCCGCGCCTACGCCCTGATCAAGCGCCTGGCGCAGGAGCGCGGGCGCGATGGATTCCAGGTCGCGATCACGCGGGCACGCAGCGACCAGGAGGCGCAGGGCATCTTCCACAACATGCGCCACACCGCGCACGAGCACCTCGGGGTGCGGCTCGATTACCTCGGCAGCGCGCGCGTGCCTACAGCCGACCACCTGGCCGATGCACTGCAAACCCACTTGTCGCAAACCGTCGAGGCGGAGGAATGGTTCGGCTTTGCGCCGCATCCCCGGGCTGTCGGAGTGTCGGCGGCTGCGCCCAAGCGGGCGGAAGGCGTGGCGTCCGCAGGATTGCGCCTTGGTCGGCACGCGGGAGCATTTTGAATGGTACTGTGTTCGTCGCGGTTTTCGCCACGCGGCGACCCGGTCGCCGCTTAGGTTCCGGCGGCTTTGGCGAGCGTCATGAAGCGCGGGCCCGCACGCTACGTAGATACCGCAGTTTGCCGCGTAATTCACGGATAAACAAAATCCGGGTCGTTTGAGATTAGTCCCTCCGCTAAGGCGCGAAGCTCCGGTTGCCTTTCCCGGTGGCATGCCGGAGTTTGCGGACTTGATACGGGGACAGGCACTATGAGCACAATCATGCTGGTGGACGACTCGGCGACGATCCTGCTGTCGATCTCGAACATCCTCACCAAGGCCGGCTATGCGGTGGAGAAGGCCAGCAATGCAGCCGAAGGGCTGGGCAAGTTCCAGAGCGGGCTGAAGATCGACCTGCTGATCACCGATCTCAACATGCCGGGCATGAACGGCATCGAGTTCATCAGGCAGGTACGTACCCTGCCGCGCTACAAGTTCATGCCGATCCTGTTCCTCACCACCGAATCGCAGCAGTCGAAGCGGCTGGAGGCGAAGGCTGCCGGCGCCTCGGGCTGGCTGGTCAAGCCGGCCACCGCCGACGAACTGCTCGGCACCATCAAACTGGTGATCCGTTAGCCGGTTCAAGCCACGGGACCATGTACACCGCTCAGGGCGTAATCGCCAAACAGCAGCCGGTCGCCGAGTACGCGCCGCTGGTCAAGCGTATCGCCTACCTGCTGATGGCCAGGCTTCCGGCCAGCGTCGATGTCGATGACCTGATCCAGAACGGCATGATCGGCTTGCTCGATGCCATCGAGCGCTATGACGATGGCCTCGGCGCCCAGTTCGAGACCTATGCCGTGCAGCGGATACGCGGCGCCATGCTCGACGGCTTGCGCGACAACGACTGGGTACCGCGCAGCGTGCGCCGCGAAATGCGGCGGGTCGAGTCGACCATCCATGCCCTGGAACACGAATTCGGTCGGCCACCGGTGGAATCGGAACTGGCTGCTGCCCTCGGCATTTCGCTGGCCGACTACCAGAAACTCCTGCTCGATGCACGCGGGCATCAGCTCGTCTATATCGAGGACATCAGCGAGGAAGGCGGCGAGGACTATCTGGCCCGGCATGAATCCGGGCCGACGTCCGATCCGCTTGCGCTGCTGGAGGAAGAGGGCACGCGGACCGCTCTGGTGGCCGCGATCAAGGCCTTGCCGGAACGGGAGAAGCTGTTGATGGCCCTGTATTACGAGCAGGACCTGAATTTGCGCGAGATCGGCGAAGTGATGGGCGTGACCGAGTCGCGTGTTTGCCAATTGCACAGCCAGGCGGTCGCGCGCTTGCGCGCCAGCCTTGCCGTCGAGCGCAGGCCGACATCCGCAGCACGGCGCAAGCGCACCTCAACTGGCGGCGGGGGCTGAGCGCGATGGATATGATCAGCATCGTCGGTCTGCTGCTGGGCCTGGCCGCCGTTGTCGGCGGGCAGATCCTGGAGGGCGGGCATCTGGATTCGCTGGTGCAACCCGCAGCCTTCCTGATCGTCGTCGGCGGCACGCTGGGGGCGGTGATGCTGCAGAGTCCGCTGCGCGTTTTTAGGGACGGCCTAAAAATGGTGTCCTGGGTGTTTTTCCCGCCGGGCACAGACCCGCAGAAGCTGATAGCCGAGGTATGCCACTGGAGCCAGATCGCGCGCAAGGAAGGCTTGCTGGCATTGGAGGGACAGATCGCCACGCTGGACGACCCGTTTGCCGCCAAGGGCTTGCAGTTGCTGGTCGACGGCGCCGAACCGGAGCGCCTGCGCGAAGTGCTGGAGGTGGACATCAGCGCCCGGGAGAGCAGCCTGAAGGCGGCGGCCAGGGTATGGGAATCGGCCGGCGGTTACTCGCCGACGATCGGCATCATCGGCGCCGTGATGGGGCTGATCCATGTGATGGAGAATTTGTCGGACCCGTCAAAGCTCGGTAGCGGCATCGCCGTCGCCTTCGTGGCGACCATCTATGGCGTGGGCGCGGCGAACCTGATATTCCTGCCGATTGCGAAGAAACTCATGGCCAACATCGCGCGCGTCATCACCATCCGCGAAATGCTGGTCGATGGGTTGGTCGGGATTGCCAACGGCGATAATCCACGCCTGCTGGAGAGCCGGCTGCAGGGCTACTTCGTCTGATGGCACAGTTCAGGCGTCGCCGTCGCCGGCGCGAGACCGACGACCCGGAAAACCACGAGCGCTGGCTGGTGTCGTATGCGGATTTCATCACGCTGCTGTTTGCCTTTTTCGTGGTGATGTACGGCATTTCCTCGGTCAACGAGGGTAAGTATCGCGTCATGTCGGATTCCATCGTGGTCGCATTTCGCAGCATCTCCGGCGCGCCGGCCAAAGCCTTGATGCCGGTGAACATGCCTGAGTCGACGCCGGCAGCCATATCGCTGCGGCGCAATCCGGCCCCGCAGTTGGTGAAGAAGGAGCAGATGCGCAATCTGGCCGTCAGCTTGAACCAGGCGCTGGCGCCATTGATGGCGCAGGGCAAGGTCCGGGTCACCGAAGGCGCCCTCGGCATCACCGTGGACATCAATGCCAGCGCCCTGTTTGCGCCGGGCGAGGCGCGGCTCGATCTTGGCGCGGTGCGCGCACTCGATGCCGTCGGCCGGATGCTGGCCACCACCGATTTCCCGATCGTGGTCGAGGGGCATACCGACAATATCCCGATCAGCACGCCTCAGTTCCCCACCAACTGGGAGCTTTCTGCGGCCCGGGCCGCCAGTGTGGTACGGCTATTCGTCGATACCGAGGTCGATCCCCGTCGCTTGACGGCCTCCGGCTATGCGGACCAGCGGCCGGTGGCCGACAATGCGACGCCGACAGGGCGCCAGGCCAATCGCCGGGTGGCAATCCGGATCGAGTCGCGCACCCCGGACCATCGGGTCGAAGTGCCGCTGACTCAATAGGAGCGCGGGCGCAGTGGCCCTGCGCGATTCAGGCGCTGCCCAGGGGGCGCCGTCCGGATGAGGATTTTTGCTGGCCATCGGCACCGTAGGGCGTGGCATCGGCCGCTTCGCCGAGCAAGGTTGCCAGGGCCTGCTGATTCTGCTGTATGCGCGCCGCGATCAATTTGCCGTTGAGTTCATTCTCGCGTTTGGCAGCGGCGGCCAGCTCGAGGTAGCGCTGGCGCATGCCTAACGCCGCCGTCGGCCGGGTACTGGCGCCGACCCAGGCATCGAGTCCGGCACGACCTGCGGCATAGCCGGCACTGCGCTGCGCTGCGTCGCGTTCGGCTTCGAGGTTCGCCAGGCGAACCGCCTGCTGCGACTTCTCACCGGCGATGGTCGGCAACTGGTCGATGTCGCCGGAAACCAGTGCATCCCGTTCCGCGGCCAGCACGGCCACGAACCCCTGTAATTCGGCGATGGTCTGTTCCAGCAGGGTGTCGATTGCGGCCAAGGCGGGTCCGCTGCCTAACCGGCGCTGCGCTTCTTGCCAAGTTGATCCCGAACGTCTTCGATCAGGCGATCGGCAATCTTTTCGGCATCGATCTGCAATTGTCCCTGTGCTATGGCCTCGCGAATTTCCGCTACGCGCTGGCTGTCGAAGGGCGCTGCCGCCGACCTGACGAACGCCGTCGATTGCAGGTTGCTGGCTGCCGCGGCATCGCCGGCTGTGGCGGCGCTTGGCGCCGCGGTTCTGCCGGATCCATTGGCAGCGGCGGCAGCTTGGGTGCGAGCTTTCGGCAGGCTGGCGGGTGAAGGTATCGCGGAGTTGATCTTCATGATGTGCACCGGTACGGGTTCTTAGCTTAGGGGATTTAACGGCGCCGAAATCTCCAACTTTAGGGTTGGATCAGGCTTTGCCGACAATTTACCCTTTGATCGGCGGAATCCGCCAAGGCGACGCATTGCGCCGGCGACCGATCCTGCCGCTGAGAATCGTCGCCAGTGTAGCGCTTCCTTTCTTGTTCGTGGGCGGCGCGCCGCGCCAGTCTGCCGCGACCCGCACTTGCGCCACCTCACTGGGCGAGGCTGACCCTGCCGTCGCTTTGCGCCGTGCCGCTGACGACCTGGCCGGAGGCCGTGCGGACCTGCACCAACTGTCCGGCAGCGGCGCTGTTCAGCGCGCGGCCTTCGCTGGCGACCTGGAAGCCCGCTCCGCCGGAGACGATGCGGACGTTTTGTCCCTGCCTTACCACCACGGGCGGACGAAACATTTCCGTGCGCAACGGTCGGCCGGCCGGCACGGCATTAGCGGAAGCTTGCCCGAGCACGCGCTGCGGATCGGTCAACACGTTGTTCGGCAACTCAGCCAGATCACCCTGACGGCGTTGGATGTCGGCTTCTTCGACGATCTGGCCGGCCTGCAAGGCACGCGCGCTGACCAGGTAGTCCACCGTGACATGGATCTGCACGGGCACATACAGGCTCCATGTCGCACCTTCGGTGCAGCGCACATTGACGTGAGTTCGCCCCCACGGACGGGCTCCCGCGTCCATGACAGCACCGAGCTTGCGGCAATCGGGCGACAGGCGGCCGGCGTTGATGGTGCCGATGCTGTAGCGAACCGGCCCGGGCAGATCCTTGCCGTAAGCATCGAGAAACTCCGTGACGGCGCGGCGAATCGGCTCCGCGTCCGCGGCCCATAGCGGGTTTGCGGGGAGCAGCAGGCTCGCGGCGAGCGCGGCGAGGAGGGCGGTAGTGGAATACATGGTCGAAGATTACCGCAGGAAGCCGTGCTTACGTGTGCGGCCGGCAACATTCACGGCAATCGGCGTTTCGGCCGGCAACTTTTGCCGTGTTGCCGCAAAGCTTTTGCCAGCATGGTCGCGGCTCCGGCTCGAAAAGGCGCGAAATCGCCAGAAACAGACATGGCAGAGGCGATTCCGGGGCATGGCATGGATGATGCGTAGACCACGTCACATAGCCCATTAGACACACCGACAACCTCTACCATGTTTGATCGAATCGACGACCAACTCAGGATTCACCGCGCGGCACTCGGCGCACTGACCTACCGCCAGGAATTGCTTGCATCGAATATCGCCAATGCGGATACGCCGCATTTCAAGGCGCGCGATATCGATTTCAAGGGTGCGCTGGAGTCGGCCCTGACGGGACGGTACACCGGCAATCCGGGCCTGGCAAGCACCTCGTCGCGGCATCTGCAGTCGGGCGTGGCGACTTCCTTCGCCGAGGCGGCAAGATTTCGCACCGAATTCCAGCCCAGCATCGACGGCAATACCGTGAATATGGACATCGAGCGCAGCGCCTTCGCCGAGAATGCACTGCGCCTCGAAGCCGCGCTGACCTTCATTCGCGGCGAATTCAAAGACCTGCAGCTGGTGCTGAGCCAGTAAGCGCCATGAGCCTGCTCAACATATTCTCCATCGCCGGTTCGGCGCTTACCGCTCAGTCGGCGCGCCTCAACACGATTGCCAGCAACCTGGCCAATGCCGACAGCGTGGCCGGCGCCGACGGCCGTCCCTATCGCGCCAGGCAGGTGGAGTTCAAGGCGACCGCGGTCGAAGGCGGCGGAACCGGTGTGCGGGTCACGCGCGTGGTCGAAAGCCAGGCGCCGTTGCGCATGAGCTACGACCCGTCGAGTCCGGCGGCGAACGAACAGGGTTATGTGGCGATGCCCAACGTGAATGTGGTGGACGAGATGGTCAACATGATCTCGGCCTCGCGTTCCTACCAGAACAATGCTGAAGTAATGAACGCCGCGAAATCGCTGATCCAGAAGACTCTGGCGCTCGGGCAATAACATCTTTGCAAGGAGAGCATGACATGGCAATCACTTCGGCTTCCGTTCTATCCAGCACCGCGCAGTCTTTGCTGGAGGCGGCCAACGGCACCGGCAGCGCCAAGCCGACCAGCGCAACGACCGACGCGCAGAACCGTTTCCTCAGGCTGTTGACCACCCAGCTGAAGAACCAGGATCCGCTGAATCCGATGGACAACGCCCAAATGACCTCGCAACTGGCGCAGATCAGCACTGTCGATGGCATCGAGAAGCTCAACGCCACCCTGCAGAAGCTGCTTTCCAGCTCCGTCGATAGCGAAGCGATGCAGGCGGCGGCACTGGTCGGTCATCAGGTGATGGTGGCCGGCAGCGGCCTGACTCTTGGCGACGCCGGAGCGGTGGGTGGGCTTGAATTGAAGTCCGCCGCCGACCAGGTCAGCGTCACCATCAAGGATTCCAATGGAATTGTCATGAGAACGCTGGATCTCGGCGATCTGGATGCGGGAATGCACAACTTCGTCTGGGATGGCAAGACCGACAGCGGCGCCCAGGCGGTCAATGGCAGTTACGGCATTTCGATTCTGGCCAAGCGCGGATCGGAAAAGCTTGAAGTCTCCCCGCTCGAACTGGCCGGGGTGACCAGCATCAATCGCAGCAGTCAAGGCGTCACACTGGATCTCGGACAACTGGGCCTGGCCAAGCTGTCCGACGTTAAACAAATTTTCTGAGCGGGAGCGGATCATGGGATTTCAACAAGGTTTGGCTGGACTCAATGCATCGTCGAAGGCGCTCGATACCATCGGCAACAACATTTCCAATGCCAGCACGGTCGGTTTCAAGACCGGGCAAACGCAGTTCGCCGACGTCTTCGCGGCATCTCTTTCCGGTGCCGGCGCGGCACCGGTGGGCCTCGGCACCAAGGTTGCCGCCGTGGTTCAGCAATTCACCCAAGGCAGCATCGGTGTCACCAACAATCCGCTCGATATAGCGATCAACGGCGGCGGCTTCTTCCAGATGGACGACGGCAACGGCGCCACTGTGTACACCCGCAACGGACAGTTCCAGCTCGACCAGTCCGGCTACATCGTCAATGCCAACGGTTTGCAGCTGAAGGGCATCATGGCCACCCGCGGCGTGATTGCCCCGGGATCGCCTTCCGTGCCGCTGCGCCTGTTCGATCCGTCGCAGAGCCTGGCCGGACCGCCGCAGCAAACCGGTGGCAGCCCCGGCAATCTCGGGCTGCAGGTCAACGTCAATCTCGATGCCCGCGTGGCGCCGCCGGCCGATCCGACCTTCGACTACAACAATCCGCGCACTTACAACCAGTCCACGGCGGTCACCATCTACGACAGTCTGGGCAACCCGCACACTTATTCGATGTATTTCGTCAAGGGCGTCGCGGCCAGCAGTTGGGATGTCTATGCCGCGGTGAGCAATCCGCCGGGTGCTGTGCCGACTGTCACGGACCTGTCCACCAGCGGTCCGCTGGGAACCCTGAACTTCGATTCCACTGGCACGCTCACCTCGGCGCCTTTCACCGCCGTCGTAACCGATGCCGACCTGGGCTACGCCGGGGCGGTGAATTCCCTGTCCTTCCCGGTGGTCTTCGACGGGACGACGCAGTTCGGCTCGGACTTTTCGGTCAATGCGATGATTCAGGACGGCTATGGTTCGGGCACCCTGGCCGGATTCAACATCGGCAAGGACGGCATCATTCTCGGCCGCTACACCAACGGCCAATCGACCGAAGTCGGCCAGGTCATTCTTGCCTCGTTCCGCAATCCGCAAGGCATGCAACCGCTCGGCGACAACGTCTGGGCGCAGTCCTCGACTAGCGGTGACCGCATCGTCGGCACTCCCGGCTCGACGGGCCAGTACGGCGTGCTGCAGTCCGCCGCGCTCGAAGAGTCCAATGTCGACCTGACCGCCGAGCTGGTGACCATGATCACCATGCAAAGGTCGTATCAGGCCAACGCGCAGACGATCAAGACGCAGGACAGCATTCTGCAGACCCTGGTCAACCTGCGCTGATAGTTGCCGCTGACGACACGGCGAGAGGGACGGGACGATGGACAGGATGATCTACACGGCGATGAGCGGTGCCAGCCAGACCATGAGTCGGCAGGCCGCCGTGGGCCACAATCTGGCCAACGCCAACACCACCGGCTATCGCGCCGAGGAGCACCGCCTGCGCGCGGTGCCGGTGCTGTCCCATGCAACGCAGAAGGGTTTGCCGACCCGCGCCTTCGCCATGGACGCCAGCACCCATACCGACTTCACCCCGGGGCCGATGGTGCATACCGCGCGACCGCTGGATCTGGCGGTGCAGGGGCCGGGCTGGATCGCCCTGCAGATGCCGGACGGCAGCGAGGCCTATACCCGTAACGGCAGTTTCGAGCTCAACGTGAATGGCATCGTGCAGACACGCAGCGGCATTCCGGTGATGGGCGACGGCGGTCCGATCTCCATTCCTCCCGACGTGAAGCTCAGCATTGGCGGCGACGGCACGATCTCCGCGCTGCCCGAGTCGGGCGCCCAGAACACGGTCAGCGTGATCAGCCGTTTCAAGCTGGTGAATCCGCCCCAAGCCGACTTGGTACGTGGCGACGACGGCTATTTTCGCCTGCGCGATGGCGAGCCGGCGCCCGCCGACGAGCAGGTAATGGTGCTTGGCGGGAGCCTGGAGGGCAGCAACGTGAATCCGGCTGAACAGATGGTGAACATGATTTCCCTGGCGCGACAGTTCGAGATGCAGATGAAACTGGTGTCGGCAGCCGATGCCAACGACCGCGCCGCAACCCAGATTCTGGCGACTCGCTGATTCCGGGCATGGGGCTTGCATAGTTGCAGGTACAGACGCCCGAGCTTGGTGCGAGACGAACAGGAAGGAATGAGACATGGCCTTAGCAAACAGCCTTAGCGGATTGATCGCCGCAGCGAAAGCCCTCGATGTGGTCGGCAACAACATCGCGAACTCGCAGACCATCGGCTTCAAGTCGTCGATCGCGCGCTTCACCAACGTGTCCGCCGCCGGCAAGTCGAGCGGACCGTCCGACACCGGATCGAGTGCCGGCGTCAGCGCCGACAACATCTTCCAGCAGTTCGGGCAGGGCCAGGTCGAACTCAGCGACAAGCCGCTCGACATGGCGATCAACGGGCTGGGCTTCTTCCGCCTCTACAACCCGGAGACGAACCGGGTTTCATATACGCGCGACGGCCAGTTCGGGCTCGCCTTCGAAGGCGACGGCTTTGCCAAGCTGGTGACGCGCACCGGACTGTGTCTGACCGGAAATGTGCCCAGCTTCGGCAGCGATCCCTTTGGCACGATCGCCGCGACGCCTGCGCCGGTGCCACTGGTCATCGATCCGTTTTTCCCGCCACGGGCGACCTCGGTGGTCAATGCCAGCCTGAATCTCGATGTCCGCGTCGCCGCGCCGATGGCGCCCTTCAATGCCGCCGATCCCCTGACCTACAACGGGTCCGCCTCATCCACCGTATTCGATGCCGCCGGCGCGGCGCACGACCTGCGGGTTTACTTTGTCAAGCCTGGTCCGGCCAGTTTGTGGCAGGTCTATTCGACGCTGGACTACAACGCCAACGCGGTACCGGCCCAGGTGCCGACGGTCAGCGGTCCGGTCGACCTGGCCTTCGACTTGCGCGGCGCCGTCAGTTCGCCGATGCCTTCACCAGTTCAGAGCTACACCCTGCCCAATGGCAGCGCCGTCGCCATCAGCTTCGACTTTACCGGAACCACCCAGAACGTCGACTACAGCAGCACCACCCAGTTCGGCACCGCGTTCAGCGTCAATGCGCTGGCTCAGGATGGCTATACCGCGGGCAGAATCCAGGACCCCAACGAATTCAACGTGCAGGCCGACGGTCGCATCATCGCGCGCTATTCCAACGGGCAGCAGCGCACCGTGGCGCAACTGGTGCTCGCCAATTTCGCCAATCCGAATGCCCTGATCAATACCGGGGACAACCAGTGGGTGGCGAACGAAGATCCGCTGCGCGGCACCGGCGCGGTGAGTCTCGGTTTCCCCAAGTTCTCCACCGAGAAACTCAGCGGCTTTGCCGGCGACAGCGATCCGGCCGAAGGCATGGGATCGATCCAGGGCCGTGCCAGGGAAATGTCCAATGTCGACCTGGCGACCGAACTGGTGTCACTGATCGAGCAGCAGCGCAACTACCAGGCCAGCGCCCAGACCTTCAAGATCCTCGACCAGGTGCTGCAGAACCTGGCGAACATGCGCTCGAATTGATTCTTGGCGCCCGCCACACCATGAGCATTTCAAATTCCACTGACCGCCTTGCGCGGCCGCTTCCACCCCTTACGCTTGCCAGGAGCAGACAGCAATGATGCGTTCCCTCTGGATTGCCAAGACCGGTCTGGATGCCCATCAGACTTCGATGGACGTCATCACCAGCAACCTGGCTAACGTCAGTACCACCGGCTTCAAGCGTTCGCGTCCGGTGTTCGAGGATCTGCTCTACCAGACCCTGCGCCAGCCGGGAACCTCCTCGTCGCAGGCGACCACCATTCCATCCGGCCTGACCCTCGGCACCGGCGTCCGCGTGGTCGCCACCGAGCACATCTTTACCCAGGGCACGGTACAGAAGACCGACAATCCGCTCGACCTGGCGATCCAGGGCAACGGCTTCTTCCAGATCCAGATGCCCGACGGTTCCGTCGCCTATACGCGGGACGGCTCCTTCACCAAGGATGCCAACGGCCTGATCGTCACCGCCAACGGCTACCCCGTGACGCCGCCGATCACGATTCCGGCAAACGCGCTCAGCGTGACCATCTCGCCCGACGGTATCGTCACCTATTCACAGCCAGGCAGCAATGCGCCGCAGCCGGCGGGCAACCTGCAGCTGGTCGCCTTCGTCAATAACGGCGGCCTGCAGAGCACCGGGCAGAATCTCTTCGTCGAAACCGCTTCCTCGGGAACCGGCACCCCGACCACGCCCGGCAGCAATGGCACCGGCCTGATCAATCAGGGCTATATCGAAACCTCCAACGTCAACGTGGCCGAGGAACTGGTCAACATGATCGTGGCGCAGCGCGGCTACGAAATGAACTCGAAGGCCGTCACCACCTGCGACCAGATGCTGTCGCGCCTGACTCAACTCTAAGCAGCGAGCAAAATCATGAAACCAAAGATTCCGTGCCGGCCAGCGTCGCATAGAGCGGCGTCGATCAAGGTCCTGGTTCAGATCGTCATGCTGGCGGCGGCCGTGTCGGGATGCGTGACCACCGCGCCGACCACCGCGATCCACCAGCCCATGAGCATCCGCCCGGAAGCGCGCAACTATGCGGCGCCGACCAACGGCGCGATTTTCAATGTGGCCTCGGTGCGGCCGCTGTTCGAGGACAGGCGTGCCCGCTTTGTCGGCGACATCATCACCATCAACATCGCCGAGAAAGTCCAGGCCTCGAAGAAATCGGAGAACAAGACCACGCGCAGCCAGAACATCAACGTCACCGTGCCGACCGTTATCGGCCTGCCGTTCAAGGGCGTGCAGGGAACGGCGCTGGCCGCCAGCGACACCAACAATTTTGCCGGCAAGGGCGAGAACACCTCGTCCAATGATTTCACCGGAACCATCACCGTCACGGTGATCGAGGTCTATCCCAACGGCAACCTGCTGGTGTCGGGCGAAAAGCAGATCGGCTTGAAGGAGGGCGAGGAATTCGTGCGTTTCTCGGGAGTGGTCAATCCCAACAGCATCACCTCCGCCAATACGGTCACGTCCACCCAGGTGGCCGATGCACGCATCGAGTACAAGGCCAACGGTTTCATCGATACGGCCCAGGTCATGGGCTGGCTCGGCCGCTTTTTCCTGACCTTCCTGCCCTTCTGAGGAAACTGACATGACGCGGATCGAAAGAAGCCTCTTCGCAATTTTCTGCGCCGCCGCGCTGATGATCGCGATGGGCAGCGCGCGCGCAGAGCGCATCAAGGATCTGGCGTCGATCGCCGGCGTGCGGACCAATCAGCTGGTCGGCTACGGCATCGTCGTCGGCCTCGACGGCAGCGGCGACCAGACCACGCAAACGCCATTCACGGTACAGAGCATGATCAGCATGCTCTCGGCGATGGGCGTCAACATGCCGCCCGGACAATCGCTGCAATTGAAGAACGTCGCCGCCGTGATGGTGACCGCCAGCCTGCCGCCCTTCGCCCGTGCCGGTCAGCCGATCGATGTCACCGTATCGTCGATCGGCAACGCCAAGAGCCTCAAGGGCGGCACCCTGTTTCTGGATGAAATCGGCGAAATAAGTCCTGCGCTGCAGGCCAAATTACTGCGGGTCCTGGAGGAAAAATCTTTTGAACGTGTGGGCGGAAATCAAACCATCTACGCGGACGTTCGGGTGATTGCCGCCACGAACAGAAACT
>JAXMJU010000114.1:0-7092 GCA_034376265.1 Sulfuritalea sp. | reverse complement strand
GCATCCAGCGCCTCGATGATATCGAAGCAACCTGGAAATTCATGGCCCAACACTTCGCCCCACATCTGCTCTCACCCCCCGTGTCCAGAAATCCGGGTTATGGGTAACGATGAGGCCATGGCCGGGGGCCGAGTCAAGGGGTCGATTTCACGGAAATCACACGTTCGTGTCTGATATAGTTTCTAGGCACAAATGCGGGATGTAGGCTTAGGAGCGGGAGTAGGGGTAAGGGTTGTGGCTCTCTAGCCCACCCTCACCTTAACCCCTCCAATGGAGGGCAAGGATAGACGTTATGGAAATTAAACTCACGATATTGGGACGCGTCGTTAGCGCAATGCTTTTTGGACGAAGCTAAAGTCAAAAACTTTGCTCGGCGGGATTTCCTTGCCGGTCTCGCCCAAGCTTTTCTGCGTGAATTCGATGGCGCCTTTCATCCAGGCGTCGTCCGCGGAACCGTCGACGGGAAGGCGACTCAAATAAAGCTCGAAGAGCGCTTCGTTCAGGGCCGGGTCCTTTATGCTGAAATAATCAGAGAGAATCTTTATCGCTTCGGCGCGATTCTGCCGGGCGAACTGGAGGCCGCGCACGCTGCCTTTGACGAAGGCGAGCACATCGTTCGGGCTGGTTTTTATTTTTTCATCCGTCACGCCGATGCCTCCGGTCGGATAGGTCGGCATGTAATCGCCGGAATAGGCGAGCCGGTTAAAACCCTCGCGTTGCAGAATCAGCGGCCTCGGCGGGGTGAGCAGCGCGGCGGCGATGCGGCCGGTTCTCAGCGCCAGGACTGTGTCCTCCTGGCCGCCTACAACCAGGCTAATCACGTCTTTGTTGGGCGTGAGGCCGTGCTTCTGGACGATTAACTGGGTGAGCAGATCGATGGCGCCGCCGCGCGAAGAGATGCCGACGATCTTGCCTTTGAGGTCCTGGACCGAGCGAATATCCTTTTGGGCAATCATGTCGAATTGGGGTTTGGCCGAAGCGATGAAGACCAATTTTACCGGGAGCCCGCGCACGGCGGCGGCGACGGTGGACCCGGATGCCGAGGTAAAATCCACCGAGCCGCCCAGTAGAGCCTGCATGCCTACCGCGCCGCGAATCAATATAAACTCCGGGTCGAGCCCTTCGTCGCGATAAAAACCCTTGACCTGGGCAATCCTGAATGGAACCTCGGCAATGGAGACGGCGCTGACGGAGAAGCGCACTTTCTTGGGCTGCGCCGACAGCGGCCCGGCGAAAACCAGCAACAGACATACAAGGGTCGTGGAATAGACTTTAGCGCGCATCGTAATAATTATTGCCCCGTATCATATGAGGCTCTATCGCGCAACTAGAAAGAGGGTTTTTCAGCAGAATCTTTTCAAATTTCTGAGGGGCCTAAAAAATTGGCTATTCCCTTTTCCCGCCCCAAGTTGATTAACGGCGACAAGCTTCCGGTGTACTACGACGCGGTGTACTTTAACGCGGCGAAGGGGAAGTAAAAAAATTCCGAGTTCCAGGTTTTCGGTTAAGCAGGTGGGTGAAAATGTAGCTGCCATACCGCGGCGAAGCAAGGAGTCTTGCGAGCATCCCGTCGCAGAGGCTCGGCGTCAATCCATCCACGCAACTGGCCGGAGGCATTCCCGAAAGACGCTCAGTAGGCTCGCGCTCCTTAATATTAGCTACGACTTGTGGACGTACGACGTGAGGCATTCCCGTCAACAACACTTTTCCGGCCCGAAGAGACTACTAACGGATCGCATGGCTGCTCGAAAGATAATGGCAGAGCAGTTTAGCGTTGATCCGAAGTAAGAAAACCCTCATTCTTTTTCTTATTTCTTGGAATGAAAAGCCTTTGCCGTGAGGGTCAAGGGGGAAGGAATCGGACAAATGGTGCTGGCATATCACTTGCTCGCTATCCAATTGGAGTTTTCGGTGGCGGAATCTAGAAAGCGAGTTCCTATCATTTTAGGTCAAAGAGAATCCGCGTTTCTGCCGGCACTATTCGGATGTCCACAACGGTTTCACGGTTAAAATGAATATTTCGAGCCTAGTGATGCATGTCCAGCCGCAGTGTGCAGAGCAAGTGTGCGCGCAGCTCGAACAACTGCCCGGTGTCGAAGTCCACGCCGTCACCACGGATGGTCGCCTGATCGTGACCGTGGAAATAGGCGACGACCTGGAAATGACGCGGGCGTTCGAGCAACTGGGCGCGATCCCCGGGGTGCATGCAACCACGCTGGTCTATCACCATTCTGAAAAACTGGATGATGAATCCCCTGCAAAGAAGGAGAGCAAGCCATGAGCATGACGCGACGCGATTTCATAAAGTCGAGCGCCGTGGCGGCGGCCGCTGCGGCTGCCGACATCACGATCCTGGGCCTCAATGAAGCATTGGCGGCGGCCGCGCCCGACAAAAGCATCCGGTGGGACAAGGGCGCGTGTCGCTATTGCGGCACCGGCTGCGGCGTCATGGTCGGTGTCAAGGACGGACGCGTGGTCGCCACCCAAGGCGACCCCGACGCGCCGGTAAACCGCGGGCTGCTCTGCGTCAAGGGCTATTTTCTCGCCAAGGTCATGTACGGCAAGGACCGGCTCACGCGCCCGCTGCTGCGCATGAAGAACGGCAAGTTCGACAAGAACGGCGAATTCGCGCCGGTCTCCTGGAAGCAGGCCTTCGACATCATGGAGGAAAAGTGCAAGGCAGCTTTGAAGGCGAAAGGCCCGACATCCGTCGGCATGTTCGCTTCCGGCCAGTGGACCGTCTGGGAAGGCGTCGCCGCGGCCAAGTTCATGAAGGCGGGGCTGCGCTCCAACAACATCGACCCGAATGCGCGTCACTGCATGGCCTCGGCGGTCGCCGGTTTCATGCGTACCTTTGGCATCGACGAGCCGATGGGCTGTTATGACGACATCGAGCAAGCCGATGCCTTCGTGCTGTGGGGCTCGAACATGTCTGAAATGCATCCGATCTTGTGGTCGCGCGTGACCGACCGGCGGTTGACCGCCAAGCACGTCAAGCTCGCGGTGCTCTCCACGTTCTCCAACCGCAGTAGCGAGCTGACGGATCTCGAAGTGATCTTCAAGCCGCAGACCGATCTCGCGATTCTCAATTACATCTGCAACTACATCATTCAGAACGGCGCGGTCAATGAGGGGTTCGTAAAGCGGCACGTCAACTTCAGGAAAGGTGTGACCGATATCGGTTACGGGCTGCGCCCGAACCATCCGCTGGAACAGGCCGCGGGCAATAACGGCTACCCTGGGGCCGACGGCAAGCCCAAGGGCAATCCCAATGCGGCGAGCCCGATCACGTTTGACGAGTTCAAGCAGTTCGTTGCCGAGTACACGGTGGAGAAGGTGTCGGAACTTTCAGGCGTGCCGAAGGACAAGCTCGAAGCGCTCGCCCGGCTCTACGCCGATCCCAAGGTGAAGGTCACGTCGTACTGGACGATGGGGTTCAACCAGCACACGCGCGGCACGTGGGTTAACAACATGATCTACAACGTGCACCTGCTCGTGGGCAAAATCTCCGAGCCGGGCAACAGCCCGTTCTCGCTCACCGGCCAGCCGTCGGCGTGCGGCACTGCGCGCGAAGTGGGCACGTTTGCGCACCGACTGCCCGCCGACATGGTGGTGATGAACCCGAAGCACCGCGAAATCGCCGAGCAGATCTGGAAGCTGCCCGCGGGCACCATCCCCGGCCAGATCGGCTTCCATGCGGTGGCGCAGGACCGCGCATTGAAGGATGGCCGCCTCAACTTCTACTGGACGCTCTGCACCAACAACATGCAGGCCGGTCCGAACCTCAGTCAGGATCGGTATCCGGGTTTTCGCGATCCGCAGAACTTCGTGGTGGTATCCGACGCGTATCCGACGGTCAGCGCGCTCGCGGCCGACCTGATCCTGCCCGCCGCGATGTGGATGGAAAAAGAAGGCGCCTATGGCAACGCTGAGCGGCGCACCCAGTTCTGGCGCCAGCAGGTGAGAGCGCCGGGCGAGGCGAAGTCCGATCTCTGGCAGATCATGGAGTTCTCCAAGCGCTTCAAGGTCGAGGAAGCATGGGGTGAAGAGCTGGTCGCCAAGATGCCCGAGGCCCGCGGCAAGACACTGTTCGCTGTGTTGTTCGCCAACGGCGAAGTCAACAAGTACCCGCTCAAGGACCTGCAGCAGGGATTCGAAAACGATGAATCAAAGCATTTTGGCTTCTATGTCCAGAAAGGGCTGTTCGAGGAATACGCGAAGTTCGGGCGCGGTCATGCGCACGATCTTGCGGCCTTCGATACGTACCACAAGGCACGCGGGCTGCGCTGGCCCGTGGTGGACGACAAGGAAACGCTGTGGCGTTTCCGCGAGGGCTACGACCCGTACGTGAAGAAGGGCGAAGGCGTGAAGTTCTACGGCAAACCAGACGGCAAGGCGGTCATCTTCGCCCTGCCCTATCAGCCGCCGGCCGAATCGCCGGACAAGGACTACGACCTGTGGCTCGCCACCGGTCGCGTGCTGGAGCACTGGCACTCCGGTTCGATGACGCGGCGCGTACCCGAGCTGTACAAGGCGGTGCCGGATGCATGGGTGTTCATGAACCCGAAGGACGCCGAGGCCCGCGGCCTAAAGCGGGGCGATGTGGTGAAAGTGGTCTCCCGGCGCGGCGAGATCCAGACCCGGGTCGAGACCCGCGGCCGCAACAAACCGCCGGTCGGCTTGGTCTTCGTCCCCTGGTTCGACGAGTCGCGGCTCATCAACAAGGTCACGCTTGATGCCACCTGCCCGATCTCGAAACAGACCGACTTTAAGAAATGTGCGGTGAAAGTAGTAAAAGCGTGAGAAGTGAGGGGGATGGAAGGCAAAGGCAAAATTGAGGCGGCGGCGCGCCGCCAGTTTCTGTTCGACACGGCGAAGGTGGCGTGCGGCGTGGGCATGCTGGGGCTCGGCCTCGGGCTCTACACCAAGCACGCCGGAGCGCTGCCACCGACTGCGATCCGGCCGCCCGGCGCGCGCCCCGAGCCGCAGTTCCTCGGCGCCTGCATCCGTTGCGGGATGTGCGTGCGAGACTGTCCTTATCACATTCTCGATCTCGCCAAACTGGAACAGGACACGGCGACCGGCACGCCGTATTTCGTGGCGCGCAGCGGCCCGTGCGAAATGTGCGAAGACATTCCCTGCATCAAGGCCTGCCCGACCGGGGCGCTTGATCACAAGCTCACCGATATCAACAAATCGAAGATGGGGCTGGCGGTGCTGGTTGATCACGAAACCTGCCTTAACTTCCTCGGCCTGCGCTGCGAGGTCTGCTATCGGGTGTGCCCGCTCATTGACGAGGCGATCACTCTCGATCAGCAGCACAACCCGCGCGGCAAGCACGCGATGTTCATTCCGACCGTGCACTCCGACCAGTGCACGGGCTGCGGCAAATGCGAACACGCATGCGTGCTGGAGACCGCGGCGATCCGGGTGCTGCCGCGCCACCTGGCGAAAGGCGAGCTTGGCGGGCACTACCGCGTCGGCTGGGAAGAGCAGAAGAAGGCGGGCAACCCGCTCAACCAGGGCTTAATGGACCTGCCCGACCGCATGCCGGAGACCACGAAATGAAACAGGGCCTCGGTGCCGAGGCGATCCGCGTCAAGGGCTGGCTCGCCGCGCACCAGTGGCTGCTGGCGCGCCGCGCCGCACAGTTCGCGGTGCTCGCCCTGTTCCTTGCCGGCCCGTGGCTTGGCTACTGGATCGTTAAAGGCAATCTCAACTACAGCCTGACCCTCGGCGTGCTGCCGCTTGCCGATCCCTATGTGCTGTTGCAATCGCTGGCGGCAGGGCACAGCCCCGAGCGCAACGCGTTGATCGGCGCGGCAGTCGTTCTGATCGCATATTTTTTGGTCGGTGGCCGCACCTACTGCGCGTGGGTGTGCCCAGTCAACGTCGTGACCGATGCGGCGCATTGGCTGCGCGCACGGCTTGGCGTGCGCGGCGGCACAAAAATCTCGCGCTCAACACGCTACTGGATCCTCGCCATGACGCTGGCCCTCGCTTTGATCACCGGCACCATTGCCTGGGAACTGGTGAACCCGGTCTCGATGCTGCACCGGGGCGTCATCTTCGGTATCGGAGCTGGTTGGTTCATTATCGTTGCGGTGTTCCTGCTCGATCTGTTCGTTGCCGAACGCGCCTGGTGCGGACACCTGTGCCCCGTCGGGGCCTTCTACAGCGCCGTGGGTAAATTCAGTCCGCTGCGCATCGTCGCCGTGCGGCGCGAACAATGCAACGATTGCGCCGATTGTTACGCCGTGTGTCCCGAACCGCTGGTGATCAAACCCGCACTCAAGGGCGCGGACGACGGCATCGGCCCGGTGATCCTGTCGCCCCATTGCACCAACTGCGGCCGTTGCATCGACGTTTGCTCGAAACATGTATTCGCTTTCGGCGCGCGCTTTTCCAATCGCCGCAAACCGCTGGCCGGCGTCGCACGGCAGGCGGCGTCGGGCAACGCAACAGCAGTTGAAGTGTACTAACGTAAAGGAGTCGATTATGAACAAATCCACCACTATTCTTTTGGCAACACTGGCGCTGGCGCTGTGGCAGTCCGTGTCGGCACAGCAGGCCGCGCCTATCGTACAGACGCTGCGCGCCGCGGGCACCGCTGACATGGACCGGGCGCCCGAGGACAAGCCCTATGTTGGCAAGGCTCCCGGCAGCCAGAAACCGATCGCGCGCACTTTTACTGGGCAGCCGCCGGTGATTCCGCACACCGTCGAGGACCTCGACGTGATCACGCTGGCGGGAAACCCGTGCCTTGCCTGCCACGGACCGGCAAACTACAAGTATGTAAACGCGCCGAAAATGGCCGACAGCCACTTCAAGGACCGTGACGGCAAGACACTTACGGAGGTGTCCCAAGCGCGCTATCAATGTACGCTGTGCCACGTGCCGCAGGCTGACGCCAAGCCGCTGGTGCAAAACACCTTCCGGGGCGTGGTGGAGGCAAAGAAGAAGTAACGCGGTTTAACGCTGTCAGCGCGTCGGCATATTCCTTACGCGCGATTCCGCTGGCGCGACGCTTGAGCCGGCTGGAGTGGGAGCATGTCAATCGCGTGCCGGCGCTGGTTCTAAAAAGCGAATCCC
>JAXMJU010000113.1:0-7503 GCA_034376265.1 Sulfuritalea sp. | reverse complement strand
GTGGTCAGCCATGCCGACAAGGACCACGAGGGCGGTGCGGCCTCGGTGCTGGCGGCGCCGCGGCAATTGTGGTGCTCGACGTCGGCCAGGGACTGGCGATCCATGTGCAGACCGCCGGCCACGATCTGCTGTTCGATGCCGGGCCGGCATTTTCGGCGGATGCCGACAGCGGCAACCGCATCATCGCGCCCTACTTGCGCGCGATGGGCGTGCGCAGGCTGGATACGCTGGTGGTCAGCCATGCCGACAAGGACCACGAGGGCGGTGCGGCCTCGGTGCTGGCGGCGCTGCCTGTGGCGATGCTGAAGACCTCGTTGCCCTTCGAGCATGCCCTGTCGGCGCAGCCGGTGCCGCACGAGTCGTGCCGCGGCGGCGATGCCTGGGACTGGGACGGCGTGCGCTTCGAAATGCTGCATCCCGACGCCGAGCCGTTGTCGCGCAAGACCAACGACCTCAGCTGCGTGCTGCGCGTGACGGCCGCCGGGCAATCGATGCTGCTGACGTCCGACATCGAGGCGGTGTCGGAACGCGCGCTGCTCCGCCAGCATCCGGCGCAACTGCCCGCCGCAGTGATGACGGCCCCGCATCACGGCAGCAAGACCTCATCGACACCCGAGTTCATGGCGGCGGTCGCGGCGCGCGACGTGATTTTTCCGGTCGGCTACCGCAACCGCTTCGGTCATCCGAAGGAAGACGTGGTAGCACGTTACCTGCAAGGCGGCGCCCGCCTGCATCGGACGGATGCCGACGGTGCCGTCAGGATCGACCTGGATGCGGCGGGCATCGGTTTCCGGCATGAACGTGCCGAGCGAAGGCGCTACTGGCACGCGCGGTAGACGATAATCGGGGTCCGAGCTTTTCCGGCACCCATCATGACTCACAGCATTCCCTTTGCCGGCCTGACCCCCGCGCGCATCCTCGATGCGCTGGAAAGCGTCGGCTACCGCTGCGACGGCGCCCTGATGGCGCTCAACAGCTACGAAAACCGGGTCTGGCAGATCGGCATCGAAGACAGTCCGCCGGTGGTCGCCAAGTTCTATCGGCCGGGACGCTGGAGCGACGCGCAGATCGCCGAGGAGCATGCCTTCACGGCGGCCATGGTGGCCGACGAACTTCCGGTGGTGACGCCGCTGGTAATTGCGGACAAGACCCTGTTCGTCCACGGCGGTTTCCGCTTTTCGGTGTTCCCGAAGCAGGGCGGGCGCGCTCCGGAATTTGCCGAGCCGCAGATCCTGGAGTGGATGGGCCGTCTGATGGCGCGTATCCATATCGTGGGCGCGCGCATGCCCTTCGCGCAGCGGGATACGCTGAACATCCAGAGCTTCGGCGTCGAGCCGCGCGACTGGCTGTTGGCCAACCGGGTGATTCCGCCGGAACTCGAGTCCGTCTGGCGCGGCGTGATCGAACAGGCGCTGGAGGGTGTGCGCCATTGCTATGCGCGTGCCGGACAAGTCGAGGCTTTGCGCCTGCATGGCGACTGCCACGCCGGCAACGTGCTGTGGACCCGGGACGGCCCGCATTTCGTGGATTTCGACGACGCCCGCATGGGACCGGCGATCCAGGATCTGTGGATGCTGCTGTCCGGCGATGCCGAAGAAATGGGGCAGCAATTCGGCCATGTGCTGGCCGGATACGAGACTTTCCGCGAATTCGACGATCGCGAACTGCAACTGGTCGAAGCCCTGCGCACGCTGCGCCTGATTCATCATTCGGCCTGGCTGGCGCGGCGCTGGGACGATCCGGCCTTTCCCGCAGCGTTTCCGTGGTTCGCCACGAACCGCTATTGGGAGGAGCGGATACTCGAACTGCGCGAGCAGGTTGCCGCGATGGCCGAGCCGGCCCTGGTGCCACGGTGATTTTCAGTCCGCAGATGACGCAGATTAAGCAGAGAGAGCAACGAAGTGGCCGCTGCCCGCGGCTCACCTGACAGGTGGTACCACCGTCACCAAGTGACGGCCTGATTCATCTGCGTTAATCGGCGAAATCTGCGGATCAAATGTTTTTGCAGGTTGATTGGAGAAACAGGAATGGAAATGCGTGAAGGAAAAGTGAAGTGTCTGAGTGCCGCCGGCTTTCATCACATGGCCTATGTGGAGTGGGGCGATGCAAGGAATCCGAAGGTGCTGGTCTGCGTGCATGGCCTGACGCGCTCTTCGCGCGACTTCGATTTCCTGGCGCAGTCGCTGGCCGCCGAGTATCGGGTGGTTTGCCCCGACGTGGTGGGGCGCGGGCGCAGCGACTGGCTGCGCAACAAGTCGCTGTACACGCTGCCGCAATACTGCGCCGACATGACGACCCTGCTGGCCAGGCTGGACGTGGAGACGGTGCATTGGGTCGGCACCTCGATGGGCGGCCTGATCGGCATGGCGCTGGCTTGCCAGCCCGAAACCCCGATCACGCGCCTGGTGCTGAACGACGTCGGCCCGGTGATCACGGCGACGTCGCTGGAGCGCATCGGCACCTATCTCGGCGCCGCACCGCGCTTCGACAGCATCGAACAGGCCGAGGCCTTCGTTCGCTTCGTTTCCGCCACCTTCGGCAGTTTCAGCAACGAGCAGTGGCGGCACCTGACGGTGCATGTGACGCGAACCGCCAGCGACGGCAAGATCGAGTTCGCCTACGATCCCGGCATCGCCCAGTCGTTTCGTGAAATGCTGGCGGCCGGCGATGGCAAGGATGTCGAGCTGTGGCCGCTTTACGACGGCATAGCCTGTCCGACGCTGCTGTTGCGCGGCGAAACCTCCGATCTGCTGACTCACGACGCCGCCTTGCAGATGGCTGGGCGCGGGCCGCGCGCGACCCTGGTCGAAGTGCCCGGAGTCGGCCACGCACCGATGTTCATGGATGCAGCGCAAGTGGCGCCGGTGCGGAAGTTTTTGCTTGGCTGATTGCGATTGTTGGAATGATGCATCGCAGCATCGAATTTTTTGATATCAACTTTTTTCGCGGCCTACAATAGGTGCCCGTTCGCATATTCCGGCAATGGATAAATGAGGAGGCATCATGCAAAAATCGTTGCACATCGACGCCAACAAATGCACCGGCTGTCTGCAGTGCGAGATGGCGTGTTCCTACGAGAACCACGGCGTGTTCAACATCTCCAAGTCGCGCATCAAGGTCTTCAATTTCGAACATGCCGGACGCAAAGTGCCCTACACCTGCACCCAATGCAGCGACGCCTGGTGCATGACGGCCTGCCCGGTCGATGCCATCCGCATCGATGCGACGACCGGCGCCAAGACCGTGCATGAAGACGTCTGCGTCGGCTGCAAGGTATGCACCATCGCCTGCCCCTTCGGCACCGTGAATTACGTGGCCGAGACCGGCAAGGTGCAGAAATGCGACCTCTGCGGCGGCGAACCGGCCTGCGCCGATGCCTGCCCGACCGGTGCCATCACCTATGTCGATGCCGACTGGACGGGCCTGGACAAGATGCGTCAATGGGCCGGCAAGACCGACACCCAGCCGCGCGCCACTGCATAAGGAGACAGACATGGCATGGAACAGAAAAATACTGCGGGTTGACCTGACCAAGGGCACCTGCAAAGCCGAAGCCCTCAACATGGAATGGGCCCAGGAATACCTGGGACAGCGTGGCCTCGCCACCAAATACTTCGTCGAAGAAGTCGACCCCAAGGTCGACCCGCTGTCACCCGAGAACAAGCTGATCATGGCGACCGGTCCGCTGACCGGCACCGCCGCTTCCACGGGCGGACGTTACTCCGTCATCACCAAGGGCGCGCTGACCGGCGCCATCGCCTGCTCGAATTCGGGCGGTTACTTCGGCTCCGAGCTCAAGTTCTCCGGCTGGGACATGATCATCTTCGAAGGCAAGAGCCCGAAGCCGGTGTATCTGTCGATCGAGGACGACAAGGCCGAACTCAAGGATGCGGCTCACCTCTGGGGCAAGACCGTGTTCCAGACCGAGGAGATCATCAAGAGCAGCCACCAGGACCCGCAGATCCGGGTATCGAGCATCGGCCGCTCCGGCGAGAACGGCGTGCTGTATGCCTGCGTGGTCAATGATCTGCACCGTGCCGCCGGACGCTCGGGCGTCGGCACTGTGATGGGCAGCAAGAACCTCAAGGCCGTCGCGGTGCGCGGCGCCAAGGGGAGCGGCGGGACGCTCAAGGATCCCAAGGCTTTCATGGCTGCCGCCAAAGCGGCGAAGAAGGTGCTGGCCGACAACGCAGTGACCGGACAGGGCCTGCCCAAATACGGCACCCAGGTGTTGATGAACGTGATCAACGAAATGGGCGCGCTGCCGACGCGCAACCACCGCGATGTGCAGTTCGAAGATGCGCGCAAGATCTCCGGCGAAGCCATGCACGAGAAGCGGCCCACCGACGGCAAGACCCATCTCGTCACCAACGCCGCCTGCTTCGGCTGCACCATTGCCTGCGGCCGCATCTCGAAAATCGACGAGTCCCACTTCAGCGTAGTGAACAAGCCGCAATACTGGGGTGCCTCGGGCGGCCTCGAATACGAAGCGGCCTGGGCATTGGGCGCCGCCAACGGCGTCGGCGACCTCGAAGCCTTGCAGTATGTGAATGTGCTGTGCAACGAGGACGCCTTCGATCCGATTACCTTCGGCGCCACTGTGGCCGCAGCGATGGAGCTCTACGACCTGGGCATCCTGACCAAGGAACAGATCGGCATCGAGGCACCCTTCGGCTCACCTCAGGCCCTGGTCGCGTTGGCGGAAATGGTGGCCAAGGGCGAAGGCTTTGGCAAGGAACTCGGCATGGGTTCCGCGCGTCTGTGCGAAAAGTATGGCCGCCCCGAACTCTCGATGGGCGTCAAGAAGCAGGAATTCCCTGCCTACGACTCGCGCGGCATCCAGGGCATGGGCCTGGCCTATGCGACCTCGAATCGTGGCGCCTGTCATCTGCGCGGCTACACCGTGGCCTCCGAAGTGCTGGGCATCCCGGTCAAGACCGATCCGCATGTCACCGAAGGCAAGGCCGACCTGGTCAAGGCCTTTCAGGATGCGACCTCGGTATTCGACTCGGCCGGCGTCTGCGTGTTCACCACCTTCGCCTGGTCGCTGGTCGACCTGCAGCCGCAACTCGACGCGGCCTGCGAGGGCGACTGGACCATGGAGAAGCTGACCTTGCTGGGTGAGCGCGTGTGGAACATGGAGCGGATTTTCAACAACGCCGCCGGTTTCACCGCCAAGGACGACGACCTGCCGCCGCGGCTGAAGAACGAGCCGGCCAAGACCGGGCCGGCCAAGGGCCTGGTGAATGGCATCGACAAGATGCGGCCGGAGTACTACAAGGCGCGCGGCTGGACTCCGGAAGGCGTACCGACCAAGGAAACCCTGGATCGCCTGGGACTGTAATTCCTGCTCCACCCCTCAGGGGATCGGCACGGCCGATCCCCTGATCGTTTAAGGAAATGCCATGAAACACGTCATCATCGGCAACGGCCCGACCGGACTGGTTGCTGCCGAAACACTGCGCCGCCTGCAACCGGACGCCGAAATCGCGCTGATCGGCGACGAGGCGGAACCGCCGTATTCGCGCATGGCGATTCCCTATTTCCTGATCGGAAAGATCGCAGACAGCGGCACGCATCTGCGCAAGAGCCACGACCATTACGCCCGGGAGCGCATCCACCTCATTGAAGGCCGCGTGGTCAAGGTCGATGCGCAGGCCAAGCAGCTGGAATTCGCCAGCGGCGAGCGCCTGCCTTATGACCGTCTGCTGATCGCGACC
The DNA here is from genome assembly GCA_034376265.1 of Sulfuritalea sp. GTDB lineage: Bacteria > Pseudomonadota > Gammaproteobacteria > Burkholderiales > Rhodocyclaceae > Sulfuritalea. The sequence goes on along the minus strand of JAXMJU010000113.1, from coordinate 1,783 downwards.
GGCTCGCAACCGATACGGCCCAAGGTTGCCGGCATGGACCTCGCCAACGTGCATACCTGCTGGACCATCGAGGATGCACGCGCCATCGCCGCCAAGGCCAAACCCGGCAGTCGCGTGCTGCAGCTCGGTGCCGGCTTCATCGGCTGCATCATCATGGAATCCCTGGCTGCGCGCGGCGTCAAGCTTACTGTGGTGGAAATGGGCGACCGCATGGTGCCGCGCATGATGACGGCCAAGGCTGGCGCGATGATCAAGGCCTGGGTCGAAAAAAAGGGCGTCGAGGTGCATGTCAACGCGGCGATCACCGCGATCGAGCAGAAGGATGGCGCGCTGGCCGTCAAGCTCAATACCGGCGGCGAACTGGCGGCCGATCTGGTGATCTGTGCTGCTGGCGTGCGGCCCAACATCGAGTTCCTGCAGGGCAGCGGCGTCGCCATGGAGCGTGGCATACGCGTCGATGCCGGGATGCGCACCAGCGTCGCCGACATCTATGCCGCTGGCGACGTGACCGAGGCGGCCGATTTTCATACGGGCAAACCCGAACTCAATGCGATCCAGCCCAACGCGGTGGACCAGGCGCGCATTGCCGCGCACAACATGGCCGGTGGCGAAGCCGTCAGCGGCGGCAGCTTGGCGATCAACGTGCTCGATACCCTTGGCCTCATCTCGACGTCCTTCGGTCAGTGGCAGGGCGTCGCCAAGGAGCAGGGCGGTGCGGGGGTGGAGCAGGTCGATGAGGCCAACTATCGTTACCTGTCACTGCAATTCAGGGACGACGTGCTGATCGGCGCCACGAGCATCGGCTGGACCGACCACGTCGGCGCGCTGCGCGGTCTGGTACAGACCCAGGCGCCGCTGGGCGAATGGAAGGCGCGCTTGTTGGCCGACCCGACGCAGTTCATGGCCGCGTATCTGGCCACTGCGCAGAAGGCGGCATGAGAGTCACCTTCAAACTCTTCGCCCACCTGCAGGACTATCTTCCGCCCGAGGCGAAAAAGACCAATGCCTTGGCGCTGGAGATCGATGAGGCAAGCACGGTGGCGCAAATCGTCACGCGCTTCGGCCTGCCGGAGAAGCTGGTGCATCTGGTGCTGATCGACGGCGTCTTCGTGCCGCCGTCAGAGCGTGCGGGGCGGGTGCTGCGCGACGGGGAAACGCTCGCCATCTGGCCGCCCGTTGCCGGCGGATGATATTTCCGCTCGTCTTCGACGCGACGATCACGCGCGAGGATTTTCTCCGCCTGCTGCCGTTGGCGATGCGGCGAGCCGGCGCTGAAAGCTGTTAAAATTCTGCTGCGGCGGGTCTCCCCGCATTGCGGGGTGGTGAATCTGGTCAGGTCCGGAAGGAAGCAGCCACAGCCGTTTTCCGCAAGTGCCGGGGGTCAGGCTCGCCGCACCTCTTTTCGATGGACACGGTCTTGTAATCTTCCCTTACAAACTGCGTACCGCTGTCACATCGGGCTTACAGCCATCGGTTGAAATGCTTCCTGCCATCAGGCATTAACGACAGGAGCAGACCATGAATCGCAGAAACACACTTATTGCAGGCTTTCTTGCCGCCGGCGCGGTCTTTTTCGGCGTCGCCTACGCGCAGGGTCCGGGTTGCGATCCTGACGGCAGGCCGGGCATGCAGCGCAGTGCGATGCAGCGCGGCATGATCGATCCGGGTGTCCGGGTCGAGCAGCGCTTGAGTCGGCTGAAAGCCGATCTGAAGATCAACGGCCAGCAGGAACCGCTCTGGCAGGCCTTCGCCGAGAAGTCGAAGGCTGAGATGGGCAAGGGCA
>JAXMJU010000112.1:0-39937 GCA_034376265.1 Sulfuritalea sp. | reverse complement strand
GGAGAATCGCCGCATCATGGACATTCTGCACGGCATAGAGGCCAAGGCGCTGGCGCTGCGGGAACAGCAACCAACAGGAGCAATTGCCAGCATCGCAGAGCCTGCGGCCGATGTGGAATTGCCGATGGAGCGTCCATTGTTCACTCCGGCGCTAAAACCCCTGATTGCAGACATCGAGTTGCAGGCCGGCGACGAGGACGCGGATGCGGCATCGCTCTATAAGCAGGTGGTAGTCGATACGGCGCATTTGGCCCGTCACATTCGCAATGCCTTGCAGGTACGCTCACAGGTCACGCTCACCGAGTTGACCGAGGCCCATCCGCTGGAGCATGGCTTGGCGGAATTGGTGGCCTATCTACAATTGGGCAGCGAGACCTTCAGCACCGTGGTGGACGAGGCAACGCAGGATGTGATCACCTGGGAGGTGGTCACTGAAGACGGGTTTGCCATGCATAAGAGCGCCAGGCTGCCACGCATCATTTTCGTGAGGTGAGAATGGAAGACGATTCGCCCAGCATTGCCATCTCCGCCGATCAACCGGATTTGTCGACGCTGGCCATCACCCTGCTCAAGGGAGTGATCTACCGCGAAGGTGACGAACGCCTGTGGGGATCGCTGCTCGATCTGCAGGCGCGGGTCAGGGACTATGTCGCGGTGCTGGCGCTGGATATGGTGCTCGACGAGGCCGAGGGCTATGCTTTCCTGAGAGGCCGCCCCGAATCCGCGGACCTTGATGCGACGCCCAAGCTACCCCGCCTGGTGGCGCGTCGCCCATTATCCTTTCCGGTTAGCCTGTTGCTGGCACTGCTGCGCAAGAAGCTGGCGGAAGCGGATGCCGGTGGCGGCGATACGAGACTGGTGCTCACCCGCGACGACATCGTCGAACTGGTGCGTGTGTTCCTGCCGGCCACCAGCAACGAAGCGAAATTGATCGACCAGATCGAAACCCACGTCAACAAGATCGTCGACTTGGGTTTCTTGCGACGCCTGAAAGTCGGCGCTGGCGGGACGGTGGCCATGGCAGGCGGGGCAAGCTATGAGGTGCGGCGCATCCTCAAGGCGTTTGTCGATGCGCAGTGGCTGGCGGATTTCGATACCCGGCTGGCGGCCTATCAGGCTCAAAGCACCGGCAACGTCGGCCAGTCCGGAGGATCCGATGATGAATGAGCCGCAGTCCATGGGCCTGGACTTCGCAGCCGACGACGCCTTGTCGGGCTTTCGACTGAGGCAGTTGGAGGTCTTCAACTGGGGTACCTTCGATGGGCGGGTGTGGACGCTCGTGCTCGATGGCAAGAATGGTCTGCTGACCGGAGACATCGGTTCCGGCAAATCCACTCTCGTGGATGCCGTCACCACCCTCCTGGTTCCTGCCCAGCGGATTGCCTACAACAAGGCCGCCGGCGCCGACAGCAAGGAGCGGACGCTGCGGTCCTACGTGCTGGGGAATTACAAGTCGGAACGCAACGAGGTGACGGGCGCCTCGAAGCCGGTGTCCCTGCGCGACCACAACAGCTATTCGGTGATCCTGGGCGTGTTCCACAATGCCGGCTACGACCAGACCGTGACGCTGGCACAGGTGTTCTGGATGAAGGATGCGCAGGGGCAACCGGCGCGCTTCTTTGTCGGCGCCGAGCGCGATTTGTCGATTGCCACCGACTTTGCCCATTTCGGAACCGAGATTGGCGCGTTGAAAAAGAGGTTGCGCAGTAGCGGCGCGGAGATCGAGGACAGCTTCCCCAAGTATGGCGCCTGGTTCCGGCGCCGCTTCGGCATCGACAACGACCAGGCGCTGGAACTCTTCCACCAGACTGTTTCGATGAAGTCCGTAGGAAACCTTACCGACTTCGTGCGCGGCCACATGCTGGAACCCTTCGATGTGGCGTCGCGCATTCAGGCGCTGATTACCCATTTCGATGATTTGAGCCGTGCCCATGAAGCCGTGCTCAAGGCCAAGCGACAGGTCGAGTTGCTCACGCCGATGGTGGGCGACTGCATTCGTCACCGTGAGCAATCCAGCGAACTCGACAATTTGCGCGCCTGCCGGGATGCCCTCAAATCATTTTTTTCGGAACTCAAACTCGGATTGTTGGACCGGCGCCTCGAATTGCTGGCGGCCGAACATGCGCGTCTGTCCACGCACAAGGATCGGCAGAGCGAACAACGCGGTTTGCTGCGCCATGAAGAAGAAGCGCTCAAGCGAGCTGTGGCTGACCAGGGGGGAGATCGCCTGGAACAGTTGGCCGTCGAAATCGGCGAGCATGAGCGCGAACGCAATCGGCGCCAGCAGCGTGCACAGCGATATGCCACGCTATTGGCGACTTTGGGGGGAACGCCGGTTGACAGCGAGTCGGTATTCAATTTGCAACGCCAACAAATGGTGGTTCGGCGTGAAAGCCTGGCTCGAGAGGAAACCGACCTCCAAAACAACATCACCGAGTGGGGCGTCTCTTTGCGCGATGGCAAGCGGGAGCACGATGCGTTGCGGGAAGAAATAGCCAGTCTGAAAGCACGAGTCAGCAATATTCCAAAAGCTCAAGTGGCAATGCGGTCGGCCATGTGCGAGGCATTGGGGCTCGATGAAGAGGCGATGCCGTACGCCGCGGAATTGCTCCAGGTACGTGCGGAGGCCCGCAACTGGGAAGGGGCCGTCGAACGAGTTTTGCACAACTTTGGCCTCGCGCTGTTGGTGCCGGACGATCTCTATGTCGGAGTCGCGGCCTGGGTGGATCGTACACATCTCGCGGGACGACTGGTGTATTTCCGGGTTCGGCCCCAACGCCAGGGCCAGGCCGATGTCATGGACTTGCACCCGGACTCCCTGGTAAGAAAACTGGCCATCAAACCCGATGCGGCGTTCTACAACTGGCTGGAACGTGAACTCGGACACCGTTTCGACTACGCCTGCTGCACCACGCACGAGCAATTCCGCAGGGAGATCCGGGCACTCACGCAAAACGGCCAGGTCAAGGCACCGGGCGAACGGCACGAGAAGGACGACCGCCATCGACTGGATGATCGCAGTCGCTATGTGCTGGGCTGGAGTAATGCGGAGAAGATTGCTGCGCTGGAGTCCAACAAGCGGCAGATCGAATCGCACTTGGGCAAGATCGCCCAGGATATCGGCAAGGCGCAAAGCCATCAGGGACAACTGCGCCAGCAACTCGAAGCGCAGGCGGCCATCAACGAGTTCAACGACTTTCGCGAACTGGATTGGTCGAGTTGTGTGACTGCCATCGCCCGCCTGCAAGACGAAAAGGCTCGGCTGGAGGCAGCCAGCGACACCCTGCAGGAACTTTGCGCGCAGCTTCTGGATGTGCAGACGAGATTGCGGTCCTGCGAGGACGAACTGTCGAAGCTGGACAAAGAACTTGGCGGCGTCGATGCCAGACTCGATGCGGCTACGGTGCTGCGCATGGAGACAATCGCTTTGATCGGCAGCATCGCCGCCGAGACTCGTCTGCGGCTCGAAACATTGCGCACCGAACTGCAGGGCGAACATCAGCTATCGGTCGAATCCTGCGATAACCGTGAACGCGATTTGCGCGATGCCCTACAGGCACGCATGGATGCCGAGGCAAAGGCACTGGCGCGCTTGTCCGAGAAGATCATCAAGGCCATGTCGGCCTTCAAGGATGCCTACAAGCTGGAAACGGCGGACTTCGACGCCAGCGTCGACGCGGCCTTCGAGTACCAGAACCTGCTGGACCAATTGAACCGGGACGATTTGCCGCGCTTTGAGGCACGGTTCAAGGAGTTGTTGAACGTCAACACGATCAACGAGATCGCCAACTTCAACGCCCAACTCTCCCGTGAGCGCGAGACCATCAAGGAGCGGATTGCACGCATCAACGAATCGCTGACCCAAATCGACTACAACGCCGGGCGCTATATCGTTCTGGAATCGCAGCCCAGTCCGGATGCGGATATCCGCGACTTCCAAACCGATTTGCGTGCCTGCACGGAGGGAGCGCTGACAGGGTCGGACGATGCCCAGTATTCGGAAACCAAATTTCTTCAGGTCAAGGCGATCATAGACCGCTTCCGGGGTCGTGAAGGACTCACCGAACAGGACCGACGCTGGACTGCGAAAGTCAGCGATGTGCGCAACTGGTTTCTGTTCGCCGCGTCGGAGCGCTGGCGCGAGGATGACAGCGAGCATGAGCACTACTCCGATTCCGGCGGTAAATCTGGCGGGCAGAAGGAAAAGCTGGCGTATACAGTGCTCGCGGCAAGCCTCGCCTATCAATTCGGACTGAAATGGGGCGAGGTCAAGTCGAGGTCTTTCCGCTTCGTGGTGATTGACGAAGCCTTCGGCCGGGGATCGGACGAATCGGCGCAATACGGATTGAAGTTGTTCCGGCAACTCAATCTGCAACTCCTGATCGTCACGCCGTTACAGAAAATCCACATCATCGAGCCTTTCGTTGCAAGTGTTGGCTTCGTTCATAACGAGGGCGGGAGTGCATCGAAATTGCGGAATCTGTCCATTGAAGAATATCGCGCGAATCGGGCACTTGGCACAGTGCCATCGGCATGAACTGGACAACGGCTGGCGATCTGAAAAGACAGCTTTCGCGTCTATGGGAGCGCGGAGAACTACTTCGGCCCCTGGTTGGCGGTGAGACACGATTCCCTCTCAGGTTGGCCTTGAAGGTGCCGACATCGCCGGAACTGGCCGAGCGCTTCGATGACGTGCGAATCTGGATCGCCGATCTGGTCGCCATCCAGCGCATTCGGATCGAGTGGCGCGAGGTCAATCATCGCGTTCACGGCACTCAACGACTACCCCAATCTGTCTGGGTGGATAGCCTTGACGATGCCCTTGCCCTGATTGGAAGGCGTGCTGAAGCTGCTCGCTTCGAGAACCTGATGTCGCTGACGCGCTCGACGAATTCGGCGCTGCTGGCCTGGTTGGCCAAGCGGCCCCTCCAGGCCATCGAGCTGGCGGACGCGTGGCCTCGCTTGCTCGACGTGGTGGCCTGGATGCAGCCGCATCCGCGCCCCGGCATCTACCTGCGGCAGGTCGATATTTCGGGTGTGCACAGCAAGTTCATCGAGGTGCATCGCAGTGTCCTGGCGGAGTTGTTCGACCTTGCGTTACCGGCAACGGCGATTGCCGCCGAACAGACCGGGGTCGGCCAGTTTTCTGCGCGCTATGGTTTTCTCGACAAGCCGACACGTATTCGCTTGCGCGTGCTCGATGGGCGGATCGGTCTTATCTCTGGAACCGCGTTTCCGGACGTGACGCTCGATGCCGACAGCTTCGCCAAACTGGCTGTACCCGTTCGGCGCGTGTTCATCACCGAGAACGAAACCAATTTCCTGGCATTCCCACCCGTGCCGGAAGCGATTGTTATCTTCGGCGCTGGATACGGCTGGGATTCACTATCCAGAGCCGATTGGTTACGGCACTGCTCGATTTACTATTGGGGCGACATCGATACCCACGGCTTTGCCATTCTCGATCATCTTCGGCGCCGATTAGGGCATGTCGAGTCGTTCCTCATGGACCGGACAACATTGATGAGTCACGAATCTCTGTGGGGCACCGAACCGGATCAGGTCGTCCAAGACCTGCCAAATCTCACGGAAGCCGAAAAGATATTGTTTGACGACCTGCGGGGTAACCGAATCCGCGGCAATTTGCGCCTGGAGCAGGAAATGATTGGCTTCGGAATTGTCAGGGCCGCGTTGGTAAACATGGTTGGTAGCCCGTTTTCAGAAGAAGGGTCTGGCGGAAATGCCATTTCCCAATAAATCTCTCGGTAACTCTTCTACGTACCCACCGAGTCCTGATCAGGCGCGCAGTGCTGCCGTACGGTGCGGAGTGATGAGTTGCAGCAACTGCGCGAATATTTTGGGGTTGCCGCCGATGATGTTGCCGGTCTTCATGTAATTGGTTTCGCCGGCCAGGTCGCCGACCAGGCCGCCGGCTTCGGTGATCAGCAGGCTGCCGGCCGCCATGTCCCACGGCGAGAGGCCCAACTCCCAGAAGCCGTCCATGCGGCCGCAGGCGACCCAGGCCAGGTCGAGCGCGGCGGCGCCGGGGCGGCGCATGCCGGCGGTGCGCTGGGCGACATCGCGGAAAATTGCCAGGTAGGCGTCTATGTGGTCGAACATGCGATAGGGAAAGCCGGTGCCGATCAGCGCCTCGTCGAGCTTGCTGCGCTTCGCGACGCGAATGCGCTTTTCATTGACGAAGGCGCCGCCGCCCTTGCTGGCGGTAAAGATTTCATTGCGGTTGGGGTCGTACACCACGGCTTGGGTCATCACGCCCTTGTGGGCCAGCCCGATGGAAATCGCATACTGCGGCAGGCCGTGAATGAAGTTGGTGGTGCCGTCGAGCGGGTCGATGATCCATTGGTATTCGCTGTCTGCGCTGGTGCCGGCCAGGCCGGACTCCTCTGCTAGAATTCCATAGCTCGGATAGGCATCGCGCAACACGTCGAGGATCGCGGCTTCCGCGGCGCGGTCGACCTCCGTGACGTAATCACTCTGCTGTTTCACGTCGATCCTCAGCTTGTCGACGTCGAGACTGGCGCGGTTGATGATCTGGCCGGCGCGACGCGCGGCTTTGACGGCAATATTTAGCGTGGGATGCATGGATTTTTGAGGCGGAGCAAGCCAGGAGGGGCGCATTTTGCGCACGAAGTCTGCAATTCTATCCCGGGATACCGTCCCGACCCAAGGGGACCGGGACACATAATATGAACACCACGCCATTGTCCGCTCCTGCCGTCCTCGATCGCATCCGCGTGGTGCTTTCGCATCCCAGCCATCCGGGCAACATCGGCGCTGCGGCGCGGGCGATGAAGACCATGGGCCTGTCGCATCTGGTGCTGGTCAATCCGAAAGCCTTTCCCGACGCCCAGGCCGATGCCATGGCGGCCGGTGCCACCGACCTGCTGGTGCAGGCCGAGGTGGTGACTTCCCTGGCCGAGGCGCTCAGCGGCACGATGCTGGCCATGGCCATGACGGCGCGGCGGCGCGAGTTGGCGGTGCCGGCGCTCTGGGCCCGCGACGGTGCCGCGGAACTGGTGGCCATGGCCGCCACGGGGGATGTCGCGCTGGTGTTCGGCAACGAGACCTCGGGGCTTTCCAACGACGAACTGGCGATGTGCCGGCGCTGGGCGATGATTCCGGTCAACGCCGAATTCAGTTCCCTGAATCTTGCCGCCGCGGTGCAGGTGATGTGCTACGAGCTGCGCCTGGCGGCGCTCGATCCCGGCTCGCCGCCGGCCATCTCGGGTGCCGGGTTGCTCGCCAGCCATGACGAGGTGGAGGGCTTGATCGCCCATATCGAACGCGCCGCGGTGTCCAGCGAGTTTCTCGACCCGGTCAGCCCGAAGCGCCTGATTGCGCGTCTGCGGCGCATGTTTTCCCGCGCCGGGCCGGAGAAGGAGGAGGTCGCCATTCTGCGCGGGCTGTTCGCGGCGTTGGAAAAAGGCTTGAGCGCCCCATCTGGAGTTGGTACAGCGAAACTTTCGCGCAAAGTCGACAACTGAATTGCCAATAAAAGCTTGACCCCGACGCTCGGGATTTCTACCATTTCAGAAAGTACTAATGGATCAATCGGATCAATCCATGTTCTCCCGTCTGCGTGAAGATATTTCCTGCGTTTTCGAACGCGACCCGGCCGCTCGTTCCACTTGGGAGGTGCTGACCTGCTATCCGGGTTTCCACGCCCTGACGCTGCACCGCGTCTCGAACTGGCTGTGGCGCGCGCGTATGCGCTGGCTGGCGCGCTTCGTCTCGCATTTCACGCGCTGGATCACCGGCATCGAGATTCATCCCGGCGCGACCATCGGCCGCCGCGTGTTCATCGACCATGGCATGGGTGTGGTCATCGGCGAGACGGCGGTGATCGAGGACGAATGCACGCTTTATCACGGCGTCACGCTGGGCGGCACGTCGTGGAGCAAGGGCAAGCGGCATCCGACCTTGCAACGCGGCGTGGTGATCGGCGCCGGCGCCAAGATTCTGGGGCCCATCACCCTCGGTCAGGGGGCGAAGGTCGGATCGAACGCCGTGGTGGTGCGCGACGTGCCGCCGGGTGCGACGGCAGTGGGCATCCCGGCGCGGATCATCGAGGACCGCAGCGAGATCGACCGCGAGGTCAAGGCCGGCCAGATGGGATTCTCCGCCTATGCAGTGACCCGTGCCGAGGACGATCCGCTGGCGCAGGCGATTCACGGCCTGCTCGATCACGCGGTGGAAACCGACCGGCGCATCGAGGCCTTGCTGAAAACCATGTCAAAGTCAGGGGTATCGCTGGAGGACGATGTGGCCACCGCCGACAAGTTCGATCCTAACTATTTGTCAAAGATAGTTGACTAAAATGATCGGGATACAATATAGTTGATTGAAACGCTCAAGTATTGTTCTTGGCGCGTTTCCAACGTAACTACCCGACGGAGATTTCTCATGAGACTGACGACCAAAGGACGTTTTGCCGTAACCGCGATGATCGATCTTGCCCTGCGCCAACATACCGGTCCGGTCACTCTGGCCGGCATCAGCGAGCGGCAGAAGATTTCCCTTTCCTACCTTGAGCAGCTTTTCGGCAAGTTGCGTCGCCGCGAGCTGGTTTCGAGCGTGCGCGGACCCGGTGGCGGTTATTGCCTGGCCAAGCCGCTGGAAGGCGTGTCGGTGGCCGACATCATCCATGCCGTCGATGAGTCGCTCGATGCGACGAATTGCGGCGGCAAGGGCAATTGCGCCGAAGACCAGCGTCCTTGCATGACCCACGAGTTGTGGACCAGCCTGAACGAAAAGATGTTCGACTATCTCAGCTCGGTCACCCTGGCTGAACTGGTAGCCCAGCAACGCGAGAAGACCGGCACCGCTGCGGTATTGCATGACGAGCGGCCCTTGCGCCGTGTCCGGCGTCCGGCCGAGGACCTCGTCGCTGCCTGATAGCGCCGCGAGTCAGCCGCGATGTTCGCTCCTGTCTACTTGGATCACAACGCCACCACGCCGCTGGATCCGCGCGTGCTGGAAGGCATGTTGCCTTACCTGCGCGAGCAGTATGGCAATGCCTCCAGCCGCCACGAATACGGCCGTGCGGCGCGGCGCGCGATCGACGAGGCGCGGCAGCGGGTGGCCTATGCGGTGGGTGCCCATCCGACCGAAGTGGTATTTACCAGCGGCGGCTCGGAGGCCAACAATCTTTTCGTCAAGGGCGCAGCGGCTTGCCTCAAGCCCGGCGTCGTGGCGATCTCGGCCATCGAACATCCCTGCGTGCGCGAACCGGCGAAAGCTTTGCGGCGCGCCGGCTGGATGCTGCGCGAGATTGCCGTCGATGAAAATTGCCGTGTCGCCAGCGCCAACTTTCAAGCCGCGCTCGAAGAAAAGCCGGCGCTGGTTTCGGTCATGCTGGCCAATAACGAAACTGGCGTGGTACAGGACATCGCCGCCCTGGCGGCCCAGGTCAAACCCATCCGGGCGTGGTTCCACACCGATGCAGTGCAGGCTTTCGGCCGGCGTCCGGTGGATTTCCGTGCCTTGAGCGGTGCCGGCGTGCATGCCCTGACGCTTTCCGCGCACAAGCTGGGCGGGCCGAAGGGCGCCGGCGCGCTGGTGGTGGACAAGCGCGTCGAACTGCAGCCGCTGATAGCCGGCGGCGGTCACGAACGCGGCCTGCGCTCGGGCACCGAGAACGTTGCGGCAATCGTTGGTTTCGGCCTTGCCGCGGAACTGGCGGTCGCCCGGCTCGATCAAAGTGTGAAAGGGTTGGCGGTACTGCGCGCGGAACTCGAAGCCGGGCTGGTGGCGCAGGGTGCGACGATATTCGGTGCCGGCGCCGAGCGTCTGCCCAATACGAGTTATTTTGCGTGTCCCGGCATCGATGGCGAGACGCTGGTGGGCAGGCTCGATCGCGCCGGCTTTGCCGTGGCGGCAGGGGCGGCCTGTTCCAGCGCCAATCCGGAACCCTCGCATGTGCTTCTGGCGATGGGCATTCCATCCGCGCTGGCGCGTGGCGCCGTGCGGGTGAGCCTGGGGCCGGACAATACCGCGACGCAGGTGCGTGATTTTCTGGCCGCACTAAATACTACAATCTTGCAACTCAGGGGCCTGACTGCCCTTACAAGCTGAACTGGAGAAACTGGTAATGAAAGCAGGCATGAAACTGCCGGTGTACCTCGACTACTCGGCGACCACGCCGGTGGATCCGCGCGTGGCGGCGAAAATGATCCCTTGGCTGACCGAGCACTTCGGCAACCCGGCCTCGCGTTCCCATTCTTATGGCTGGGAAGCCGAGAAGGCCGTCGAGGAAGCGCGCGAGGAAGTCGCCGCGCTGGTCGGTGCGGATGCCAAGGAAATCATCTGGACCTCGGGCGCCACGGAATCCAACAACCTGGCGATCAAGGGCGCGGCGCATTTCTACGCCGGGACCAAGGGCAAGCACATCATTACCGTTTCGACCGAGCACAAGGCGGTGCTGGATACCGTCAAGGAACTGGAACGCCAGGGCTTCGAGGCGACTTACCTGGTGCCGCAGGAGAACGGCCTGATCACCGTCGAGCAGTTCAAGGCGGCGCTGCGGCCCGACACGGTGGTGGCTTCGGTGATGGCGGTGAATAACGAGATCGGGGTGATTCAGCCCTTGGTCGAGATCGGCGAAATCTGTCGCGAAAAGGGCGTGATGTTCCACGTCGATGCGGCACAGGCCACCGGCAAGATGCCGATCGATCTGTCCAGGCTGAAGGTCGACCTGATGTCCTTCTGCGCGCACAAGACTTACGGCCCCAAGGGTATCGGTGCGCTCTACGTCAGGCGCAAGCCGCGCGTCCGGCTCGAAGCGCAGATGCACGGCGGCGGCCACGAGCGCGGCATGCGCTCGGGTACCCTGGCGACGCATCAGATCATCGGCATGGGCGAGTGCTTCCGCCTCGCGCGCCTGGAAATGGCCACCGAAAACGAGCGCATCCGCATGCTGCGCGACAAACTGCTCAAGGGGCTCACGGACATCGAGGAAACCTATGTCAATGGCGACATCGAGCAGCGCGTGCCGCACAACCTGAACGTCAGCTTCAACTTCGTCGAAGGCGAGTCGCTGATCATGGCGATCAAGGACATCGCCGTGTCGAGCGGTTCGGCCTGTACCTCGGCCAGCCTGGAGCCCTCCTACGTGCTGCGCTCGCTGGGCCGCTCGGACGAACTGGCGCACAGCTCGATCCGCTTCACGCTCGGCCGTTTCACGACGGAAGAGGAGATCGATTTCACCATCAAGCTGCTGCACGACAAACTGGGCAAGCTGCGCGAACTGTCGCCCCTCTGGGAAATGTACAAGGACGGTGTTGATCTCAACAGCGTCCAATGGGCGGCACACTGAGGAAACCATCATGGCATATAGCGAAAAAGTACTGGATCACTACGAAAACCCGCGCAACGTGGGTTCCTTCAACAAGGACGACGAAGGCATCGCGACCGGCATGGTTGGCGCGCCAGCCTGCGGCGACGTCATGAAACTGCAGATCAAGGTCGGCAAGGACGGCATCATCGAAGACGCCAAGTTCAAGACCTACGGCTGCGGCTCGGCGATTGCCTCTTCGTCGCTGGTGACGGAATGGGTCAAGGGCAAGACGCTGGATCAGGCCCTGGACATCAAGAACACCCAGATTGCGGAAGAGCTTGCTCTGCCGCCGGTGAAAATCCACTGCTCGATCCTCGCCGAGGATGCGATCAAGGCCGCCGTGGCCGACTATAGAAAGAAACAGGGAGCCTGATCATGCCGGTGACACTTTCCGAACCTGCGGCGCAACACGTCGCCAATTACATCGCCAAGCGCGGCAAGGGCGTCGGTATCCGCCTGGGCGTCAAGACCTCGGGCTGTTCCGGCATGGCCTACAAGCTGGAATTCGCCGATGCGTCGGAGCCGGAGGACCATATTTTCGAAAGCCATGGCGTCAAGGTGCTGGTCGATCCGAAAAGCCTGCCTTATCTCGACGGCACGGAGCTCGACTACACCCGGGAAGGCCTGAACGAGGGATTCAAGTTCAACAACCCGAATGTCAAGGATGCCTGCGGCTGCGGCGAGTCGTTCAATACCTGATGCGCATCTGACCGACTCGCGATGACCACATTCGACCTGAATTTCGCTGCCGATCATTTCACGCTGTTCGGCCTGCCGCGTGCGCAGTCGCTCGATCTGGAAAGTCTCGAGAACAGCTTTCGCGCAGTTCAGGCCAAGGTGCATCCGGACAAGCACGCCCATGCTGGCGATGCCGACCGGCGCTTGGCCATGCAATGGGCGACACGGGTCAATGAAGCCTTCCAGACGCTCAAGTCGCCGGGCAAGCGCGCACGTTATCTGTTGAGCCTGCTTGGGCATGATCCGCAGATCGAAAGCAACACCGCAATGCCGACAGAGTTCCTGATGAGCCAGATGGAACTGCGCGAAGCGGTGATCGAGGCGCGTGCCGCGGCCAACGAGGATGCTCTGGATGCGGTCCGCCTGCGCCTGTTGAATGAAATCAAAGTTGAATACCAGCGTCTAGCCGAACTGATCGACATCGCGAAGGATTTCGCGGCGGCGGCCAATCTGGTGCGGCAACTCATGTTTCAGGAAAAACTGCTGAACGAAATCGACGACGCGCTCGAAGCCGTCACTGCTTAAAAGAACAATATGGCACTTCTTCAGATTGCGGAGCCGGGGGAAACCGCCGCGCCCCATGAGCATCGTCTTGCGGTAGGCATCGACCTCGGCACCACCAACTCGCTGGTAGCAACCGTCAGAAGCGGCATGAGCGTGGTGCTCAACGACATGCAGGGACGGCCGCTGCTGCCCTCGGTGGTGAGCTATGCCGCCGACGGCAGCGTCGAGGTAGGTTACGACGCCGAGGCGAAACAGTCCATCGACCCCAAGAACACCATCATTTCCGTCAAGCGTTTCATGGGCCGCGGCCGGCACGATATCGCTCACGTGGAAACCCTGCCCTATGATTTCCTCGATACCGAAGGCATGGTCAAGCTGAAGACCATCGCCGGCGTCAAGAGCCCGGTCGAAATCTCCGCCGAGATCCTCAAGACCGTGCGTAATCGGGCCGAGGCTTCGCTGGGTGGCGAATTGACCGGCGCCGTGATCACCGTCCCGGCCTACTTCGACGACGCCCAGCGCCAGGCCACCAAGGATGCGGCGCGCCTTGCCGGGCTGAATGTGCTGCGTCTGCTCAACGAACCGACGGCCGCCGCGATCGCCTATGGTCTGGACAATGCCGCCGAGGGCATCTATGCGGTATTCGACCTGGGCGGGGGCACCTTCGATATTTCGATCCTGCGCCTGTCCAAGGGGGTCTTCGAGGTCATGGCCACCGGCGGAGATTCGGCTTTGGGCGGTGACGATTTCGATCATCGGATCTTCTGCTGGATCATCGAGCAGGCGCAACTGGCGCCACTGTCGCCGCAGGACGCGCGCCTGCTGCAGATGCGTGCCCGCGAGGCCAAGGAGCAACTGTCGCAGCATGGACGGGTGCCGATCACGGTCAAACTCGGCAGCGGCGAGTACGTCGATCTGACGCTGACCACCGAAGTGTTCACCGAGATCACCCGCACCCTGGTGCAAAAGACCCTGGCGCCGACCAAGAAGGCCTTGCGCGACGCCGGGCTTACGGTTGACGAGGTGCGCGGCGTGGTCATGGTCGGCGGCTCGACGCGCATGCCGCAGATCCAGCATGCCGTGGCCGAACTGTTCAAGCAGGAGCCGCTCAACAATCTCGATCCGGAAAAGGTGGTGGCGCTGGGTGCTGCGATCCAGGCCAACCTCCTCGCGGGCAACCGCGCCGTCGGCGACGACTGGCTGCTGCTCGACGTGATCCCCTTGTCCCTCGGCCTGGAAACCATGGGCGGCCTGGTGGAAAAAGTCATCCCGCGCAACTCGACGATTCCGATTGCGCGTGCGCAGGACTTCACGACCTTCAAGGACGGCCAGACCGCGATGTCGATCCAGGTCGTCCAGGGCGAACGTGAACTGGTTTCCGACTGCCGCAGCCTGGCGCGTTTTGAATTGCGCGGCATACCGCCGATGGTGGCCGGAGCGGCGCGGATTCGCGTCACCTTCCAGGTCGATGCCGACGGCCTGCTCTCGGTCACGGCGCGCGAGCAGACCAGCGGCCGCGAGGCGCGCATCGAAGTCAAGCCGGCCTACGGCCTCAGCGACGACGAGATTGCCGGCATGCTCAAGGACAGTTTCAGCCACGCCAGCGACGACGCGTTCCGTCGTGCCCTGCGCGAGGCGCAAGTCGAGTCGCAGCGCCTGATCGAAGCAACCCAGTCGGCACTGGCAGATGCGGGCGACCTGCTGTCGGTGCTGGAGCGCGCGCATATCGACGCCGCGATGACAAAACTGCAGACGGTGATGATCGGCGACGATCGCCGCGCGATCGACGAGGCAATGCAGGCCCTGAGTGCCGCCACCAACGAATTTGCGGCGCGCCGCATGAACCAGAGCGTGCAGCGCGCGCTTTCCGGCCGGAATGTTGACCAGATATCCCTATGACGCAGATTATCGTTCTTCCCCATGTCGAGTTGTGTCCCGATGGCGCGGTGATCGAGGCCGCGCCGGGTACGTCAGTCTGCGATGCGCTGCTCGGTAACAATATCGAGATCGAACATGCCTGCGAGAAGTCCTGTGCCTGCACCACCTGCCATGTGGTGGTGCGCGAAGGCTTCGAATCGCTCGCCGAGGCCGAGGACATCGAAGAGGACCTGCTCGACAAGGCCTGGGGCCTGGAACCCAACTCGCGGCTTTCCTGCCAGGCACTGGTCGGCAGTACGCCGTTGGTGATCGAGATTCCAAAGTACACGATCAACATGGTCAAGGAAGGACATTCCAAGAAATGAAGTGGACCGATAGCCTCGAAGTTGCCATCGCTCTTGCCGAAGCCCACCCGGAAGTCGATCCGACGCGCATCAACTTCGTCGACCTGATGCGCTGGGTCATGGCGCTGCCCGGTTTCGAGGAAAACGAAAGCCACTGCGGCGAGAAGAAGCTCGAAGCAATTCAGCAGGCGTGGATCGACGAAGTCGAATGAGGTATTTGGTCCATGCTGGTCGATACCCATTGCCATCTGGATGCCGCCGAGTTTGATGCCGACCGCGTCGCGGTGGCGGCAGCGGCGATACAGGCCGGCGTCGGGCTGATCGTGGTGCCGGCGGTGGAACGAGCCAATTTCGGTGCCGTGGCTTCGGTCTGTCGTGAGCATGCCGGCTGCGGCGCGGCCTATGGCATTCATCCCATGTATGTGCAGCGGGCCCGCGAAGTCGATCTCGACGTCCTGCGTGAAACCGTTTTGCGCGAGCATCCCCTGGCGGTCGGCGAAATCGGCCTCGATCGTTTCGTCGAGCCGCGCGACGATGCGCAGCAGGAGTTCTATTTCAACGCACAGCTGAGGATTGCGCGCGACGCCAGCCTGCCGGTGCTGTTGCATGTGCGCCGCGCGATCGACCCGATACTCAAGCAACTGCGGCTTTGTCCGCTGACCGGCGGTATCGCGCATGCCTTCAACGGCAGCCGGCAACAGGCCGACGAATTCATCAAGCTGGGCTTCAAGCTGGGTTTCGGCGGTGCGATGACCTTCCCTCGCGCCAGCCGCATCCGGGAACTCGCCGCCACCCTGCCGCTCGATGCCATTGTCCTCGAAACCGACGCGCCGGACATTCCGCCGGAGTGGAAGGGCGGCGCCCGCAATACGCCGGATCAACTGCCGCGCATTGCGCAAACCCTGGCCAGCCTGCGTGGCATCAGCGTGCAGGAAGTGGCCGAGGCGACCACGGCCAATGCTGCAGCGGTGCTTCCCGGTCTGGCGCGGATACACTAAACTATTTCCTTTACCCCTGAACCAACCCAAAACAGGAGCGACCCATGAGTACAACCATAACCCTGCGCGGCACCCCGGTCCAAGTCGAAGGCGATCTTCCCGCCGCCGGCGCGAAGGCACCCGACTTCAACCTCACCAGCGCTACGCTGGCCGACGTTTCACTCAAGGACTTTGCCGGCAAGCGCAAGGTCCTGAATATTTTCCCGAGCATCGACACGCCGACCTGCGCCACCTCGACGCGCAAGTTCAACGAGGCCGCGAGCGAACTGGCCAACACCGTTGTACTCTGCGTTTCCGGGGACCTGCCGTTTGCCGCCAAGCGCTTTTGCGAACTGGAAGGCCTGAAGAACGTCGCTCATTTGTCGACGTTCCGCCATCCCGAATTCCTCAAGCAGTGGGGTGTGGGTTTTGCCGAAGGTCCGATGGTCGGCCTTACGGTTCGTGCCGTGGTCGTGCTGGACGAGAACGACAAGGTGATCCACGCCCAGATGGTGCCGGAGATCGCCCAGGAGCCGAACTACGCGGATGCGCTGAAGGCGCTGAGCTAGGCCGGTATCGGCGTATCGCCAGCGCCAACTCTTGATTGCCGTCCCCGGCCCGAGGCTGGCGACATAATAAAAACGGGAGCCGCGGCTCCCGTTTTTATTACGGCGTAACGCCTGCTTTGCAGGCATTAGCCTTCTTTGAAACTCCGCTTCGCTGCGTTTTTTACGCCGACGCCTTGTTGGCGCGTTTGCGTTCGATTTCCGTGAGGAAGCGCTTGCGCAGGCGGATCGACTTCGGCGTGATTTCGACCAGCTCGTCGTCGGCGATGAATTCGACGGCCGATTCAAGCGTCATCAGGATCGGCGGCACCAGGCGCACGGCTTCGTCGGTACCCGAGGAGCGCACGTTGGTGAGCTGCTTGCCCTTGATCGGGTTCACCACCAGGTCGTTGTCGCGGCTATGGATGCCGATGATGATGCCTTCGTAGAGCGGGTCGCCGTGACTGACGAACATACGGCCGCGATCCTGCAGCTTCCACAGGGCATAGGCGACGGCGGCACCGTCATCCTGGGAAATCAGCACGCCGTTGCGGCGCTCGGCCATGATGCCGGCCATCGGACCGTAGTCGTCGAAGATGTGGCTGGCCATGCCGGTGCCGCGCGTCAGGGTCAGGAATTCGCCCTGGAAGCCGACCAGGCCGCGCGCGGGGATGCGGTATTCGAGGCGCACGCGACCCTTGCCGTCAGACTCCATGTTCAGCAGCTCGCCGCGGCGACGGCCGAGTTCTTCCATGACGCCGCCCTGATTCTCGTTCTCGATATCGACGGTGAGCAATTCGTAGGGCTCGCACTTCTCGCCGTTGATTTCCTTGAACAGCACGCGCGGGCGCGATACGGCCAGTTCGTAGCCCTCGCGGCGCATGGTTTCGAGCAGGATGGTCAGGTGCAGTTCGCCGCGGCCGGAGACCAGGAATACGTCGGCATCCTCGGTCTCTTCGACGCGCAGGGCGACGTTGGACAGCAATTCCTTTTGCAGGCGCTCGCGGATCTGGCGGCTGGTGACGTACTTGCCTTCCTTGCCGGCCAGCGGCGAGGTATTGACCTGGAAGTTCATGGTCAGGGTGGGTTCATCGACCACCAGCGGCGGCATGCCGACCGGCGCCGCCGGGTCGCAGATAGTGACGCCGATGCCGACTTGTTCGATGCCGGTGACCAGCACGATGTCGCCGGCTTCCGCCTCGGTCGCCTGCTCGCGCTCGAGACCGGTGAACATCATGATCTGGGCAATTTTCGACTTGCCCTTGTTTTCGTCGCCGTACATCACGGTGACTTCCTGGCCGGCCCGCATGCGGCCCTGCTTGATGCGGCCAATGCCGATGCGGCCGACATAGCTGTTGTAATCGAGCGAGCAGATCTGCAGTTGCAGGGGCTGGTCCACATCGACGTCGGGCTGTGGCGTGTGCTTGACGACGGCCTCGTAGAGCGGGCGCATGTCGGTGCCGGGCTTGGTCGCGTCGAGCATGGCGAAGCCATTCAGCGCCGAGGCGAAGACCACGGGGAAATCAAGCTGTTCCTCGGTCGCGCCGAGCTTGTCGAACAGGTCGAAGGTATGGCTGATGACCCAGTCGGGGCGGGCGCCGGGACGGTCGATCTTGTTCACCACGACGATCGGCTTGAGGCCCAGGGCGAGCGCCTTGCGCGTGACGAAGCGGGTCTGCGGCATCGGACCTTCGACGGCGTCTACCAGCAGCAGCACGCCATCGACCATCGACAGCACGCGCTCGACCTCGCCGCCGAAGTCGGCGTGTCCCGGGGTGTCGACGATATTGATGTGGGTGCCCTCGAAGTCGATGGCACAGTTCTTCGAGAGAATGGTGATCCCGCGTTCTTTTTCGAGATCGTTGGAATCCATTACCCGCTCGGTGACTGCCTGGTGGGCGGCGAAGGTGCCGGACTGGCGGAGCAACTGGTCGACCAGGGTGGTCTTGCCGTGGTCAACGTGGGCGATAATGGCGATGTTTCTGAGGGCGCGGGACATAGGGGCGTATTGGCGTTGTTGCGATGCGGAAAAGCCGGCTATTTTACCACGCCCACGCGCTTGTTCCGATTGAATTTTCAGGGGATTCTTTATGCTCGGCATCATAGGCGGCAGCGGCTTGACCCAGCTGGCGAATCTGGACGTATCCCACCGCGAGATCGTGCGTACGCCCTATGGCGAGCCCTCCGGCCCGCTGACTTTCGGTCGCGTCGGCTGCCAGGACGTGGTGTTTCTCGCCCGTCACGGTTATGGACACACCATTCCGCCGCATTTGGTGAACTACCGCGCCAACCTGCATGCCCTGGAGGCATCCGGCGTGACGCAGGTCGTTTCGGTGGCATCGGTGGGCGGCATACGCAGCGATCTCGGGCCAGGATCCCTGGTGGTGCCGCATCAGATCATCGACTATACGTGGGGCCGCGACATGACCTTTCAGTCCGGCGGCGACGGTTCCGTGGTGCACGTGGACTTCACCGAGCCCTATGACGCGGCGCTGCGCATGCTGCTGCTTGACGTTGCGGCGAGGATCGGCGAGGCGGTATTCGACGGTGCTGTGTACGCGGCGACCCAGGGGCCGCGGCTGGAAACCGCGGCGGAAATCGATCGATTGGAGCGTGACGGCGCCGACATCGTGGGCATGACCGGTATGCCGGAAGCCGGACTGGCGCGCGAACTGGACATGCCCTACGCGGCGCTGTGCGTGGTATCCAACTGGGCGGCCGGACGCGCGGATTCCGCACACTGCATCAAGTTCGACAGCCTCGAAGCCGTGCTGCATCTGGCCATGGCGCGTGTGCGACGGATCATCGAAGGGATTTGCGAGGCATGATCCTGGAGGTATTGCGCATGGGCGATCCGCGGCTGCTGCGCATGGCGCAGCCGGTAACGGACTTCGCTGTCCCGGAACTTCACGCCTTGCTGCGGGATATGCGCGACACCATGGCGCAGCTCGATGGCGCCGGGCTTGCCGCGCCGCAGATCGGCGTCGATCTGCGCGTGGTGATTTTCGGCGGCATGGCGAATCCCCGCTATCCGGATGCGCCGGCCGTGCCCGATACGGTGCTGATCAATCCGCAGCTCGATCCGCTTTCCGACGAAGAGGAGGAGGGCTGGGAAGGCTGCCTCTCGGTTCCCGGCCTGCGCGGCTGGGTGCCGCGCTGGAGCAAGCTGCGCTACGCCGGCTTCGACGAAGCCGGCCGGCGTTTCGAACGCACGGTGGATGGCTTCCATGCGCGCGTCGTGCAGCATGAATGCGACCACCTGGATGGCATTCTGTACCCGATGCGGGTGCGCGACTTCCGCCGCTTCGGCTTTACCGACGTGCTGAACCTTCCCGGCGTCGTCGAGGACTAGCCCGCTACGCCTGGGCTGCTGGCGCCGCCGTGGCGCCAGCGTCAACTCTTGCCGCTCAGGCGGCGATCAAGCGGCCTTGGCGCGTTTGGCCTGCAGGCGCTGCGCGGTCTTCTCGATGCCGACGATGAAGCGGTTGTGTTTGCCGCGGGCCACTTCTTCCACGGCATCGCGTGCGGTGAAGTCGAAGGATACGGCGCCGCCATTCACCTCGGTCAGCGTCACGGTGATCTCGACCCACATGCCCATCAGCGTGGCGCCGACATGGTCCAGTTCGACGCGGGTGCCGACTGAATCCTTGCCCGCTTCGATGTTGGCCAGCAGAAGATCGCGGCAGGCCATTTCGATGTCGTAGAGCAGGTTCGGCGTCGAGTAGACGCGGCAGTCGTCGCCCATGAAACTGATGGTGCGATCGCGGTCGATGTCGACGCGGCGGGTGGCGGTGAGGCCGGCTTTCAGGGTATCGCTCATGCTGTGTCCTCCAGTGGTAATTCGTTAGTCGGTTTTGCCGCCGTGTTCAGTTGCGGGTTCTCAGGGCGTCGGCATACAGGCGCGCCTCGACATAGCGCACCAGCGCCTTGGTGCCGCGCGCGCAGTTGCGGAAGACGCAGACGCCCTGGTCCATCAGGCGCGCCGACATGGCGTCGTAGAGTTGCCCGCCATCGACGATGCCGATCACCGGCTTGTCGTTGCGCGCGACCAGCGGCGGCATCAGATGCACGGTGCTCTTCGGGTCCGTGATGTCGAAGCCGGGACGCAACTTGCTGGTTTCGAGCGCGCGCACCGAAGGCGCGGTGGGGTCGAGGCCGACCACGACCACATCCATCTCGGGATCCTGCAGGAAGGCTTCGACGATCTGCAGATGGGCTTCGTCGTCGGCACCGGGATTGATGTCGATTGGATTCCTGACCTCGACCAGCGCGTTGAGCTTCTTCGCCAGCAGGATTTCTTCGAGTTGGGCGATGGTGCCGGCTTGCAGCGCGCCCATTTCCATCGCGAAATTATCCGACTCGATGAAGTCGGCCATGCCGACCGCCTCGAAGCCGGCGCCGCTGATCGCGCCCAGTCGCTTGCCGCCGATTTTCTTGGAATGCAAAGCGCCGGCGATGTAGAACAGATCGTCGAAGCTGTTGAAATCCTCGGCGACGATGGCGCCTGCCTGCCGCACCACGGATTCGAACAGGATCGGCCCGCCGGCGATCGACGCCGTGTGGCCCATCACGCCGCCCATGCCGGGCGCCGTCTTGCCGGATTTGTAGACCACCACCTGTTTGCCCTTGACCACGGCCTTGCGCACCGCCCTGGCGAAATCGAGTCCGTCCAGGTCCTTGAAGCCCTCGATGTAGATGCCGATGGTTTCGATTTCGGGCAACTCGGCAAAGTAGTTGAGCATGTCGCCGTGGGTCAGGTCGGTCTGGTTGCCCAGGGCCAGCATGTAGCGCGGATCCAGCCAGGGGTTCTGGCTGATGCGCGTAATCATGAAAGCCCCGCTCTGGCTCAGCATCACCGAGTTGCGCTCGGCCTTTTTCTGCGGCTTCGGCAGGCGCTCCAGCGGGATGAACCAGGAGTCGTAGGAGCCGGGATGGGAAACCACGCCGAGGCAGTTGGCGCCAAGGAAGACCGGACCGCCGCCGGGTTTGGCATGGGCGGCATTGATGCGTTCGGCGAGTGCCGCCGCCGGTTCGCGGCTGGCCTTGGTTTCGCCGAGACTGCCGGGAATCAGCATGACCGATTCGACCGAGTCGGTTTCGATGATCTCATCGACCAGTTCATAGACCGCGCTGGCGGCCACGGCGACGATCAGCAGATCCAGCTTGCGATCCAGCGCCTTGAGACTTTCGACGCATCTGACGCCGTCGATCTCGGTTTCGCCGGGACGGATGATGCACATCTGCTCCTTCGGATAGCCGCTGCCCATCAGGTTCTTCAGGATGATTCGGCCGAAGTTCATATTGGTGGACGAGACCCCGATGATGCCGATCGACTGTGGGTGGATCAGCTTCTCGATCTTCCCGATCGGGCGCGGCAGGCGGCCGGCAGGCGTCGCACCGAACTCGCATTGCGCCTGGCCCACGCTCAGCCGGTCGCCGGCATGCGCCGGATTCAGTTCCAGGCTGCGCAGCACGAAGGGTGCGTCGGGATTGCCCGGCGAATACGTGGCGGCCAGTGCGAGCAGGGCCTCGAAGCAGGTCTGGAGTTGCCGCTCCGGCAGCGGCAAGCCATCGCGCCTGGCAATGGCGGCCAGTCTTTGCCAGGCCAGCGTGCGCTTGAACAGGCCGAGGAAGTCTGCGGCATTCGTCAGATCAGTCGCGGCGTAGACCGATGCGCGATCCTTTTTGAAATTGCCCTCGTCCAGATCGGCATCCAGGCCGCCCATGCCGGCGCTGATGACCATGCCGAATTCGCGGGTGTTGTTCAGGCTGATGCGCAGATCGACGGCGGACGGTCGCGTTTCTGCGGGGGCCTCCGCAGCGAACGCAATTCCCAGGCTGAAAAGCAGGGTACTCAGCTCCGTGCTGTCCAGCGTCCCGCGTCCCGCAGCGGCGGCCTGGCGAAAGAGGGTTGCGGCGGTGTCGCGCGCGGACTGTGGCGCAGACTGTGGCAATTGGTGCATGGCAAGACTCCCCTGGTGCGGCGTGGTCGGCAGGATGATACCGGGGGCTAACTATAACAGATACAGAATAATCAAGAAAAGTAACTAAAAATGTATCGGTTGAGGTCCAACAATTTTAAGCTTGATCTTAATCAGCGGGCGGTATCGGACAGCTTGAGGCCGCCGAAGCGCTCGTAGAAATAAGGCGCGGCCGGCGGCAGCGGGCCGTTCGCGGTTTCGCAAACCGATAGCAGGTGCTGCTGGGCCAGGGGATAGGTCAGGCTGTAGAGATCGTGGCACAGCTGGCGGGCGATGCCGCCGCTCCAGTTGGCGGGCAGCAGTTGCGCCGGCAACTGCGGATCGTGCAGCAGCGCCCGGCGAAAGTCGTGCATCAGCAGCGTCTGCACCATGAAACACTGTTCCGGATCGAGATTGCCGGCGGCGCGCATGGTACGCAGCACCGGCCGGAAAAGTTCGATGAAGTCGAGATACTTCGCTGCCAGGGTATCCAGGTTCCAGCACTCGCGGACCAGCTCCTGCAGTGGCTTGCTGGTCAATGCGCTGATGTTCTGCGCTTTCATGGCGACCACCTTGTCGTGGGCGCCGTTCTCCTGCAGGATATCCAGCAGCGCTTCGGTATCGGCCGAGGGATGCGCCAGAATGCCCGATGCCAGCGTGCCGTAGCCGGCCCAGGCCAGATCCTTGCGCAGGGCATCGCGCGACGTGCCGCCCAGCGAACCGGGAATCATGACCAGTTGCCACTCCCCGGTCCAAGTGTCCTGCGGCGCGAAATAAATCCTGCGATAGGCAAGTTCGAAGCGGCGGCGGCCCGCGGTGGTCAGGCTGTAATAGCTCTTGCGCCCGAGTTGTTCGGATACCAGCCATTTTTCCTGGGACAGCCGATAGACGCTGGTGCGCACCATGCGCTCGTTGAGTCCGAGCGGTTGCACCAAGCGGATGAAGCTGCCGAGCCAGACCGTGCCACCGTGCGCGGCGATGAAGTCGCCGTAGATCGTGATGATCAGGGAGTTGGCGCGGCATGGGCGCTTGTCCAGAAAATTCTTTATCCACTGGCTGATGTGTCGACTTTTCATTTTTTTTCCATTCGACGGTTGGGTGGGCGCGGCTCGATCGGGCGTCCGCGGCAGCGACTCTTTCGCCGCCGGGCAATTGTATTGGATGCCTATGTATCCCGTATTCAGTATAAGGTAATTCTAATGTGATACAGAATTATTGATTTCATTTTGGTAAAAGTGTATCGTATTGTCAGTGGGGGCAAGTTTGCTCCCGCACCACGCGACAGGACGGGCAATGCAATCAGAGGCGGGTCCAGGCATCGAGGCACACAACAGCTACGGCGCACAACGCTGGGCGGATGGCGTTGCCACGCATTGCGCCGAGACCGTGGCGGAGGAAGTGCCCGTGGCCCTGGTCTATAACGGCATCTCGCATGCGGTGATGCTGGCCACGCCAACGGACCTGGAAGACTTTGCCCTAGGCTTCAGCCTCAGCGAATGCATCGTCGGACGTCCGGGCGAAATTCACGATCTGGAAATATTCGAGCGGGCCAACGGCATCGAAGTGCACCTGCAGCTCTCTGCCGAGCGAGCCCATGTGCTCAAGCAGCATCGCCGGACCCTGGCCGGGCGCACCGGCTGCGGCTTATGCGGCACCGAAAGCCTCGACCAGTTGGCCAGGCGGGCCGCTACGGTTCGTTCCTCTGCCGTATTGGGCGCCGGCGCATTGCCGCGCGCCTTGTCGCGTTTGCAGGCGATGCAGCACCTGTTTCAACTGACGGGCGCGGTTCACGCCGCCGCCTGGTGCGACTTCGATGGCGGCATCGCCCTGGTGCGCGAAGACGTCGGCCGCCACAACGCGCTGGACAAGCTGATCGGCGCCCTGGCGGCGCAACGCCGGGGCTTCGACGGC
The DNA here is from genome assembly GCA_034376265.1 of Sulfuritalea sp. Lineage (GTDB taxonomy): Bacteria > Pseudomonadota > Gammaproteobacteria > Burkholderiales > Rhodocyclaceae > Sulfuritalea. The sequence continues at coordinate 15,724 of JAXMJU010000112.1, read as the reverse complement.
GGCTTCGTCTTGATGACCAGCCGCGCCAGTTATGAAATCGTGCAGAAGGCTGCGGCGGTGGGCATTGCCGTGGTCGCCGCGGTTTCTGCGCCTACCGGTATGGCGGTCAGGGTGGCGATCGACTCGGGGGTGACGCTGGTCGGCTTTGTTCGCGGCGAACGCCACTGCGTCTATTCGCATCCTGAACGCGTTCATTGTGTCCCGGCGCACTAGCGCCGGGAACGGTATCCACTCGGATAGTCGAGGAAACAGGTGAGCAAAATGAGCATGGAAGCAGCCCAGCCGAAATCCGTGAAGCACGTTCCGACCCTATGCTACAACTGCGTATCCGGTCCGGATTTCATGAGCGTCAAGGTGGTCGATGGCGTCGCCACCGAAATCGAGCCGAATTTCGCCGCGGCGGATATCCATCCGGCCAAGGGCAAGGTCTGCGTCAAGGCTTACGGCCTGGTGCAGAAGACCTACAACCCGAATCGCATCCTGACGCCGATGAAGCGCACCAACCCGAAGAAGGGGCGCGACGAGGATCCCGGCTTCGTGCCGATCTCGTGGGACGAGGCGCTCGACCTCGTTGCCGACAAGCTGAATGCGGTACGCGCCAAGGGCCTGGTCGATGAGGCCGGGCTGCCACGGGTCGCCGTCAGTCTCGGCCACGGCGGTACGCCGTCGAATTACATGGGCACCTTTCCGGCCTTTCTGGCCGCCTGGGGGCCTGTCGATTTCAGCTTCGGCTCGGGCCAGGGCGTCAAGTGCGTGCATTCCGAGCACCTCTACGGCGAGTTCTGGCATCGCGGCTTCACCGTCGCCTCCGACACGCCGAACGCCCGCTACGTGATCGCCGTCGGCGCCAACGTCGATGTCACGGGCGGCCCCTGCGCGGTGATTCGCCATGCCGATGCCCGCATTCGCGGCTACAAGCGCGTCCAGGTCGAGCCGAGCCTCACCGCGACCGGCGCCTGCTCCGCCGAATGGGTGCCGATCCGACCCAAGACCGATCCAGCCTTCCTGTTCGCGCTGATCCACGTCCTGCTGCGCGAGAACGGACTGGCCAAGCTCGACATTCCCTTCCTGCGCGACCGCACCGCCTCGCCCTATCTGGTGGCGCCGGACGGTCTTTATCTGCGCGACCCGCAAAGCGGCAAGCCGCTGGTGTGGGACGAGGTCACCGCCACGGCTGTGCCGCACGACACAGTCGGCGCGCGTCCTGCGGTGGCCGGCAGCTACCGCGTCGCCCAGGCCGTGGTAGTCGATGCCGACAAGGAGCGTCGCGAGTATGCCGACGTCGAGGGCAAGACCGCCTACGAAATGCTCTCGCGGCACATCGAAAAATACACGCCGGAATGGGCCGAGACCATTTGCGACGTCAAGGCGACGACCATTCGCCGCATCGCCAATGAATACCTCGAGGCCGCGAGCATCGGCGAAACCATAGTGATCGATGGCCAGACCCTGCCGCTGCGGCCGGTCGCCGTGACGCTGGGCAAGTCGGTGAACAACGGCTGGGGCGCCTATGAATGCTGCTGGGCGCGCACCGTGCTGGCTGCCTTGGTCGGTGCGCTGGAAAATCCCGGCGGGCTGGTCGGCACCACGGTGCGACTCAACAAGTCGCGCGACAACCGCCACCTTTCCGTGAAGCCGGGCGAAGACGGCTTCATGGTGCAGTACTTCAATCCGACCACCAAGGAGGATTGGCAGTCGGCGCCGGCGACGCGCAACCTGCACCAGACCCTGGTGCCCATCGTCGGCCACAACGGCGCCTGGAGCCAGGCCCTGGGCCCGACCCAACTGGCCTGGATGTTCCAGGGCGAGCGTCCCGACGACTGGTCGATGCCGATGCCGACGCTGCCCGACGTGTGGCTCGTGTACCGCTCGAATCCCTCGATCTCTTTCTGGGACACGCGCCACCTGGCGGAGGTCGCGGCACGCTTCCCCTTCATGGCCTGCGTCGCCTACACGGTGGACGAGACCAACTACATGGCCGACGTGCTGCTGCCAGAGGCGACCGATCTCGAATCGACGCAGATGATCCGCATGGGCGGCGCCAAGTACATGGAGCAGTTCTGGGACTACAAGGGCGTGGTGCTGCGCCAGAAGGCCGTCGAGCCGCAGGGCGAGGCGCGCGACTTCACCTGGATTACCACCGAACTGGCCAAGCGCACCGGCCTGCTCGACCCGTATTTCGGCGCCATCAACAAGGGCATCTCCGGCGTTTCGCCGCTCAAGGGCGAGGGTTACGACTTCAGCCTTGATGCGGCCAGCGCACCGGGCTCCGAGCAGATCTGGGATGCGGTCTGCCGTGCCGCCACGGTCACGCTTTCGGAAGGCCGCGAGGAGCATGATCTGGCATGGTTCCGCGAGCATGGCTTCTACGCCGTGCCGATGTCGCGGCTGGAGTGGTATCTGACGCCGACCATGGAAAAACTCGGCTTGCGCTACGAATTACCTTACCAGGAGCGCTTGCTGCGCACCGGCCGCGAACTCGGCCGCCGCCTGCACGAACAGAAGATGAACTGGTGGGACGAGCAGCTCTCCGAATACACCGCGCTGCCGGAATGGCACGACGTGCCGGGGCGCTGGATCCGCAACCTGGAAAAATCGGGCGCCAAGCTCGAGGACTTTCCGTTCTGGCTGCTGACCACCAAGAGCATGCAGTACCACGCCGGTGGCAATGCCGCGATCGAGGTGATGCACGAAGTGGCGCAGAACCTGCGCGGCCACGCCGGGGTGATCATGAACGCGAAGACCGCGGCGGGCCTCGGCATCGCCGAGGGCGATCGCGTCGAGGTGCGCAGCCACATCGGCGCCACCTACGGCAAGGCCTCGCTGATGCAGGGCATCCGCCCCGACACCCTGGTCATCATCGGCCAGTTCGACCATTGGGCGACGCCCTTCGCCAAGACCATAGGGGCGCCGAGCCTCAACACCATCGCACCGATGTCGATCGACCTCACGGATGCAACGGGCTCCGGTGCCGACATCGTGCGGGTCGGCGTGCGCAAGGTCGAAGGAGTGGCAGCATGACACGCTATGTGATGAGCATCGACCTGCGCCGCTGCGTCGGCTGCCAGACCTGCACCGCGGCCTGCAAGGGTGCCAACGCGACGCCGCCCGGCATCCAGTGGCGGCGCGTGCTCGACATCGAGACCGGCGAGTTCCCCGACGTACGCCGCACCTTCCTGCCGGTGGCCTGCATGCATTGCGCCAATCCGCCTTGCGAAAAAGTCTGTCCGACCCGGGCCACCACCAAGCGCGCCGACGGCCTGGTGGCGATCGACTACGATCTTTGCATCGGCTGCGCCAACTGCGTCATGGCCTGTCCCTACGATGCGCGCTCGATTGTCCATGAGGCGCACTACGCCTATGGCGATGCGCCGATGGCTTCCGAGTCCAAGCGTTTCGATCCCGACCGGATCGGGGTGTCGATGAAATGCACCTTCTGTGTCGATCGTATCGACCTCGCGGCCCGCACCGGACAGATCCCCGGCGTCGATCACGAGGTGACCCCGGCCTGCGTCAATTCCTGCATTTCGGGTGCCATGCAGTTCGGCGACATCGAGGATGCGGACAGCAGCGTCAGCCGCCTGCTCAAGGAGACCCAGCACTACCGCATGCACGAGGAACTGGGCACCGAACCGAGCGTGTATTACATCTGGGATCAGTCATGAAAAAGCCCTTCATTCGTGCCTCCGGTCTGGCATCCCCCAAGCAGCAGCACAACTGGGACTGGCGGGCGGCGAGCAATTTTATCGCCGGCGGCGCCGGTGGCGGCCTGTTGCTGCTTACTTCGCTAGCTGCCACGCGTTCCGACTTCGCGCCGGAGGTGACCCGTACCGCGATCCTGTTGGCGCTGATGCTGATCGGCGGCGGCCTGACCTGCGTCTGGTTCGAGATCGGGCGGCCGTGGCGTGCATTGAACGTCTATCGGCATTTTTCCACCTCGTGGATGACGCGCGAGGCGGTGGTGGCACTGGTGCTGTTCAGCTTCGGCGCCCTGGCGCTGCTGACGCTGCACCCGGTGTTCGTCGTGGCGGCCGGTATTCTTGGGCTGGGCTTTCTCTATAGTCAGGCGCGGATTCTGGCGGCCAACAAGGGCATACCGGCATGGCGGCATCCGCGCAGCATTGCGCTGATGGTCGCCACCGGTCTTGCCGAGGGTGGCGGTTTCCTGGCCTGCGTGGCCTCGATTTCCTCAGCCGCGCTCGCCACGCCGGCGCTGGTCGCGCTGATTGCCCTGATTGCCATCCGCGCCTGGTTCTGGAAGGCCTATCTGGGCGGCATGGTGGCCGATGGCGCGCCCGACGACGCCTTGCGGGTATTGAACGGGCTCGATTCGCGGTTTGTGGTGCTGGGTCACGTCTTGCCGGCACTTGCCGTCGCCGCAGTCCTGGCTGGAATGCCGGGGCGGGCCGGGTTGGCCTTTGCGGCCGGAATCATGGTGGTTGCCAGCGGCTGGTTCCTCAAGTATACCTTGGTCAGGCGTGCGGCTTTTACCCAGGGACTGGCGCTTTCACGCCTGCCGGTGCGCGGTCGCGGGCCGGCCGGTGCGGCCACCAAGCCCGGCTGGAAGGCTGTGCCGGGTAGCAAAGCGGGCTAATTGGTTTCAGGGAAGCAGACAAGAGGCGGGACCAAGCAGTCCCACCGAATTGGAGGAGACAGGATGTACGAAGTACGCTTTCATGGCCGCGGCGGTCAGGGTGCCGTTACGGCAGCCTCGATGCTCGCGGCGGCATTGCTGGAGGAGGGCAAGTACGCGGTCTCGATCCCGTCCTTTGGTTTCGAGCGGCGCGGCGCTCCGGTGGTTTCCTTCCTGCGCTGCAGCGATCGCGAGATCCGTCAACTGACCAATATCTACACGCCCGATTGCCTGATCTGCGTCGACCCGACGCTGGCGAAGTCGGTCGATATCTTCAGCGGCCTCAAGCCGGGCGGTACTCTGGTGCAGGCGACCAACAAGCCCCTGGCGGAGCTGGCGCTGTCGCCCAACGTCGCCACGGTCGGCCTCTGCGATGCGATCGGGATTGCGCTGCAGATTTTCAGCAAGCCGATCACCAATACCCTGATGCTGGGCGCATTCGCCAGGACCACCGGCGTGGTATCGCTGGATGCCTTGAAGCGTTCGCTCGAGGACTCGGATTTTCGCGATGCCGGCCTCAAGCAGAATCTACTTGCCCTCGAGCGCGGCTACAACGAGACCACCGTGTACACCATCGAGCGGAGGGCCGCGGCATGAGACACAACAGCTATCCCTTGTTCGACATGAAACAGGCGAATGTCCCCGACGACCTGTGTCCGGTGGCGACCGAGGTCAGCCCGATGCTGCCCGGCGACTGGCGCAGCATGCGTCCGGTGGTGAATCGCGACAAGTGCGTCAAGTGCGCCGTGTGCTGGCTTTACTGCCCGGTGCAATGCGTCGAGGAAAAGGCGGCCTGGTTCGACTTCAACCTGAAGACCTGCAAGGGCTGCGGCATCTGCGCCAACGAGTGCCCGCAGCGCGCGATTACCATGATTCCGGAGGCGACATGAGCCTGAATCGCCGTCCCACCATCCGCAGCGGCGAGGAGAGCGTAGTTTGCTCGACCGCCCTGCTGCGCAGGGGCTTCATCAGCGCCAACTCTTACGCTTCGGAGGTCGCATGACTACCGCCACTCTTGAAACGCCGAGCCAGGCCAAGCCGGCGAAGCAGAAAGTCATGCTGGTCGAAGGCAACGAAGCGGCCGCGCTGGGCGTCGCGCTGGCGCGCCCGGACATGGTCGCCGTGTATCCGATCACGCCGCAGTCCTCGCTGGTCGAGCACGTCGCCAAGCTGATCGCGGACGGCCGCATGGATGCCGACATCGTCGATGCCGAAGGCGAGCACTCCGTGCTGTCCGTGCTGCAGGGCGGAGCGCTCGCCGGCGCGCGGACCTATACCGCGACCTGCGGCCCTGGCCTGGCCTTCATGTTCGAACCCTACTTCCGCACCTCCGGCATGCGCCTGCCGATCGTGATGTCCATCGTGACGCGCGACGGCATCACGCCGCAGTCGGTGTGGGGCGGGCATCAGGATGCGATGACGGTGCGCGAGGTGGGTTGGGTGCAGGTGTATTGCGAGACGGTGCAGGAAGTGCTCGACACCACGATCATGGCCTTCAAGATCGCCGAGCATCACGACGTCATGCTGCCGGTGAATGTCTGCCTCGACGGCAACTATCTTTCCTACGGCACGTCGCGCGTCGAGTTGCCCGACCAGGCCGAAGTCGATGCCTTCATGGGCGTCAAGGATGTGAACTGGCATGTGGCGCTCGATCCGCTGCGGCCGATGGCGGTCGATCCGCTGACCGGCGGCTCGGGCGGCAAGGGTCCGGCTACCTTCGTCCGCTATCGCAAGGGTCAGTGCCGCGGCATGCAGAACTCGTTGCGCGTGATCGAGGAAGTGCACGCCGAGTGGGCGCAGCGTTTTGGCCGCAGCTTCGCGCCGCTGGTCGAGGAGTATCGGCTCGAAGGCGCCGATTACGCGATCATGACCCTGGGCAGCATGACCGGCGCCGCCAAGGATGCGATCGACGAGGCACGCGACGCCGGCAAGAAGGTCGGTCTGATCAAGATCAAGACCTTCAGCCCTTTCCCGGTGGAGGCGCTGAAGAAGTCGCTTGACAAGGTTCAAGCCGTCGGCGTGGTCGATCGTTCGGTCGGCTTCCGCTGGAACTGCGGGCCGATGTACCAGGAGACCATGGGCGTGCTGTATCGCCTCGGCCGCCACATTCCGTCGATGAGTTTCATCGGCGGTCTGGCCGGCGCCGACATCACGGTCGGACACTTCCACCGCGTCATCGAGGCGACGGAAAAACTGCTGAGCGCTCCCGCACCGATCGAGCCGGTCTGGCTCAACGAGAAAGACTGAGGGACCAAGTGACGGAACATACCAAATACCTGGTGGTCGGCAGCAGTCACGCCGCACTCGAAGCCGTGACGGCGATCCGCATGCACGACAGCGAAGGCAGTCTGACGCTGCTGACGCGCGATCCGCATCTGCCTTACTCGCCGACCGTATTGCCCTATGTCGTTTCCGGCCGCTCCGCGCCGGACGGCATCTTCCTGCGCGACGAGAAGTTCTTCGCCGACCACCGGGTCACGCTGAAACGCGGCACCGCGCTGAAGGCCCTGCATGCCGAACGCAATGCGGCCGAACTCGCCGATGGCAGCGAACTCGCCTACGACAAGATCCTGCTGGCGACCGGTGCCTCGCCGGCGATTCCGCCGATTCCGGGCATCGATCAGGTGAGCTATCACGTACTGCGCACCCTGGACGATGCAACGAAACTCAATGCCGCGATCAAGAACTCGAAGCAGGCCGTGGTGCTCGGCGCGGGTCTGGTCGGCATGCATGCTGCCGAAAATCTGGTCAAAGCCGGCGCCAAGGTGACCATCGTCGAAATGGCCAAGCAACTGACCGACGGCTACTTCGATGCGATCGCGGCCGGACTGATCGAAAAGGCCTTCACCGACAACGGTGCGACCATCCTCACCGGAAGCCGCGTGGTCAAGCTGGCGCCGTCGGCCGTCGGTGCCACGCTGACCCTGGAAAACGGCACAACGCTGGAAGCCGATCTGCTGCTGGTCGCCACCGGCGTCAAGCCCAATATGGACTTCCTGACCGGCAGCGCCGTCGAGCATGACCGCGGCATCCTGGTCAGCGACAGCATGCAGACCAGCGTCGCCAACGTCTGGTCGGCCGGCGATTGCGCCCAGGCCAAGGGTTTCTTTACCGACGATAAGGTGATGAATGCGATCCTGCCCGACGCCACCGAACAGGGGCGCATCGCCGGCATGGCGATGGCCGGCGATCCGGGCCTCAAGCAGTATCCGGGCGGCGTGCCGCTCAACACCTATCACTTCTTCGGCCGCCACGCGATTTCGGTCGGCTCGAGCCGTGTGCCCGAAGGCGGTGAGATGGTGACCCGTTTCGATGAAGCCAGCGGCCGTTACCTGAAGGCGATCTTCAGTGCCGACAACCGGCTGAGCGGAATTTACGGCGTCAATGAATTCTTCGACGGTGGCGTGATGTGCCAGTTGATCCTGCGCCGGATCGACCTGTCCGCGGTCAGGGAGCGCTTTGTGGCGAATCCTTTGGCCGTCGGCCGCGAAATCATGTCGAAGACGTGGAGATAAGCATGGCGAATTTTGGAGGGGCCTACAACACCATTGCCTTCGATGCCGACAAGTGCGACGGCTGCGGCGACTGCATGACGGCCTGCGCCACAGCGAAAGTTGGCGTTGGCGATACGGCGCGCTCGCGCATCCAGATCGTCGGCAGCGAGGCTGACGGCTTCGAGCTTGCACTGTGCCGCCAGTGCGGCGATCCGAAATGCGTCACGGTCTGTCCGGCCGCGGCGCTGACCAAGAATTACGCCAGCGGCGTCATCGACTGGAACGCGGACAAGTGCGTCGACTGCCTGCTATGCACGGTCGGCTGCGCCTACGCCGGCATCGCGCTGGATGCTGGCACCGGGCATGTCGCCAAGTGCGACATGTGTTACGCAAGCCCGGACGGCGCCCCGGCCTGCGTGCCGGCCTGCCCGCACGACGCGCTGACCTATGTCACCACCTCGCGCATCTACAACGAGGTCGGCGACTGGGAAGACCTGTTTGCTCCCGGGCTGGCGGGCTGCCAGGGCTGCAATACCGAGTTGCTGATGCGCCATACCTTGCGCCGCGTCGGCCCGGAGACCGTGCTGGCGACGCCGCCGGGTTGCGTGCCGGGCATGGGCTCGGTCGGCTTCAACGGCACCACCGGCACCAAGATTCCGGTGTTCCATCCGCTGCTGACCAATACCGCGGCCATGCTGGCCGGTATCAAGCGGCAATACAAGCGCGTCGGCCGTGAGGTCAATGCGCTGGCCATCGCCGGCGACGGCGGCGCTTCGGACGTCGGCTTCCAGTCCCTGTCCGGCGCGGCCGAACGCAACGAACAGATCCTGTTCATGGTGGTCGACAACGAGGGCTACATGAACACCGGCATGCAGCGTTCGAGCTGCACGCCCTACGGCGCCTGGACGTCGACCACGCCGATCGGCAAGGGCTCGGGCGGCATGCCTTCGCAGGGCAAGACGCAGGACGCCAAGAATTTGCCGCTGATCATGGTCAACCATCGCTGCGAGTATGTCGCCACGGCGTCTACGGCCTATATGGAAGACCTCTACGACAAGCTGGACAAGGCGATTCAGGCCTCCAAGCGCGGCTTTGCCTACCTGCACGTGTATTCGCCCTGCACCACGGGCTGGCGTTTCCCGACCGACCAGAACATGGAAGTCGCGCGCAAGGCGGTCGAGACCAATTTCGTGATGTTGTGGGAGTACAACCGGAGCGACGGCCTGCAGTTCACCCGGTCGGTCGATGATCCGCTGCCGGTGACCGAGTATCTGAAGGCGATGGGGCGCTTCCGTCACCTGAGTCCCGATCAGATTTCACACATACAGGCCAAGGTCGTGGAAAATCTCGCATTCGTAAAACAGATGGCTCATCGACAGAGCGCTTAGGGGGAAGAACAATGAGCAAGCAGGATTTGCCGGGCAGCGGCCTGGAACCGATCGAAAAGGCAAGCCGGGACGAATTGCAGGCGCTGCAGCTGCAGCGCATGCAGTGGTCGCTCAAGCATGCCTACGACAACGTGCCGCACTATCGCAAGAAGTACGATGCCGCGGGCGTGCATCCGAGTGATCTGAAGCAGCTGTCGGACCTGGCGAAGTTTCCCTTCACCACCAAGCTCGACCTGCGCGACACCTATCCCTACGGCATGTTCGCGACGCCGATGCGCGAGGTGGTGCGCGTGCATGCCTCGTCCGGCACCACCGGCAAACCGACGGTGGTCGGCTACACCGCGCAGGACATCGCGATGTGGGCGCAACTGATGGCGCGTTCGCTGCGCGCCGCTGGCTGTTCTGCCGACGACATCATCCTCAATTCGTACGGCTACGGCCTGTTCACCGGCGGCCTCGGCGCCCACTACGGCGGCGAGTGCCTGGGTGCGACGGTGATCCCGATGTCCGGCGGGCAGACCGAAAAACAGGTGCAGCTGATCCAGGACTTCAAGCCCACCGTGATCATGGCGACGCCCTCCTACGTGCTGACCATCGCCGACGAGATGATCAAGCAGGGGCTCAATCCCAGGGAAACCAGCCTGCGTGTCGGCGTCTTCGGCGCCGAGCCGTGGACCAACGAGATGCGGCGCGAGATCGAGGAACGCCTCAATATTCAGGCCATCGACATTTATGGCCTGTCCGAGGTCATGGGTCCGGGTGTGGCCTGCGAGTGTGCCGAAACCAAGGACGGTCCGACGATCTGGGAAGACCATTTCTATCCGGAAATCATTCATCCGGAAACCGGCGAGGTGCTGCCCGACGGTGAAATGGGCGAACTGGTGTTCACCTCCCTGTCGAAGCAAGCCTTGCCCATTCTGCGTTATCGCACCCGCGATCTGACCCGGCTGCTGCCGGGCACGGCGCGCACCATGCGCCGCATGGAGAAGATCACCGGCCGCAGCGACGACATGCTGATCATCCGCGGCGTGAATGTGTTTCCGACCCAGATCGAGGAAATCCTGCTCAAGAACCCCAATCTTTGCGCCCAGTATCAGTTGCAGGTGTCGCGCGAAGGCCACCTCGACCAGTTGGACGTCTATGTCGAGGTCCGTGCCGACCTCTCCGACTCGATTGGCGAGGCCAGGCGCCGGGAAATCGGCGCCGAGGTGAAACACCACATCAAGGCGCTGGTCGGCGTCTCCGCGGATGTCCATGTGGTGGAGACCGACAAGGTCGAAAGAACCTTGGTAGGAAAGGCTCGTCGGGTGATCGACCGGCGGCCCAAATAGCCGCTTTCAGTTTATTATCCCCTGCGCAATTGATGTATTATTCTTCCGCGACGCACTGGGGCAATGATGAACTATAGTGCGTATTTGTGCCGCTTGGATTCAGGAAGCTTATTTCTCGATAGGGGAGATCGATAAGCTTCGGCAGCATGCGGCATGAGGAATGTTTGGTTTTCTTGTAGCACCCATGTTATTTCAATAAGGCGTTTTATTAGCCAACCAAAGAGGAGATGCAGATGAAGAAGCTACTGGCAAAAACCCTGGTCGCCGCATCGATTGCCGGCACCGCGCTGGCAGTCCAGGCCCAGGAAGTCACACTGAAGGTGCATCACTTTCTGTCGCCGACGACCTTTATCCAGGTAGGCGTATTCGAGCCCTGGTGCGCAAAGTTGGCCAAGGAATCCAACAACCGTATCAAGTGCCAGATCTACCCGGCGATGCAACTCGGCGGCACTCCGCCGCAGCTCTTCGACCAGGCCAAGGATGGCGTTGCCGACGTGGTGTGGACCGTGCTCGGCTACTCGGCGAACCGCTTCCCGATGTCGGAAGTGTTCGAACTGCCCTTCATGATGACCAATGCCGAAGCCACCAGCCGTGCCGCCTGGGACTTCTATCAGCAATACTCCAAGCATGAGTTCAAGGACGTCCATGTGCTTGCCGTGCACGTTCATGGTCCCGGCTACTTGTTCACCACCAAGAAGCAGATGAAGGTCATGAGCGACTTCAAGGGCATGAAGTTCCGCGCCCCGACGCGCCTGACCAACAAGATGCTCGCCATGCTGGGCGCTACGCCGGTCGGCATGCCGGTGCCGGCGGTTCCCGAGGCGCTGTCCAAGGGCGTGATCGAGGGCGCCGTGATTCCCTATCAGGTGGTGCCCAGCATCAAGGTCAATGAGCTGGCCAAGTTCGCGGCCGAGACCGATCCGAAGTACAACGCGCTGTACACGACGGTGTTCACCATCGCCATGAACAAGGCCAAGTACGACTCGCTGCCGGCCGACCTGAAGAAGGTCATCGACAACAATTCGGGTCAGGAGTTCTCGGCCATGGCTGGTCGCGTGCAGGAAGCCGATGACGGTCCGGGACGCGAAAAAGTCAAGGCCTCCGGCGTCACGATCAACGTGATTCCCGCTGCGGAACTCGACAAGTGGAAGAAGGCCACCGACAGCCTCGACGACGAATGGGCGGCCAACATCACCAAGCTGGGTCATGACGGTCCGAAGACGCTGCAAGCGGCACGCGACCTGATCAAGAAGTACACCAAGTAAGGCTGCACGCGGTACCGCCGGGCACCGATTTCAAGTCGGTGCCCGGCATTCTCGCCGGCGGTTTTGCATGGCTGGCGAGGTTTTCCAAATTCTGGAGATAGTCATGGCGGACGCCATTTTTTCGGACTCCAATGCGCGCCCGAAAGCCCTGGTCGGCAGGGTCCTGGACAAGCTTTGTCGCTTCTTTGCGATCTGCGCCGGCATTATGCTGATTCTGATGGCATTGATGTCGCTGACCAGCATTGTCGGGCGTTCGCTGTTCGACAAACCCATCCTCGGCGATTACGAACTGGTGCAGATGATGTCGGCCGTCGCCGTGACGATGTCGCTGCCTTTTTGCCAAATGATCCGGGGTCACATCATTGTCGATTTCTTCACCGCCAGCCTGCCTGCCAGGGTCAATAGGGTATTCGACGTTTTTGCTTCCCTCGTATTGGCCGTCGCGGGATTTATCTTCTCCTGGCGCGTCAGCCTGGGCATGCTCGAACTGCGCGAAAACGGCGACGCTTCGATGCTGCTGAATCTGCCGACCTGGTGGGGTTACGCGCCGATGGCGCCGTCCTTCTTCCTGCTCGGCTGCGCCGCGTTGTATACGGCCTGGTCCGATCTGACGGGAGAGCGTGCATGACCGGCATCGAACAGGGAATGGCCATCGGTGGCCTGATGCTGCTGTTGATGGCCTTGCGCGTGCATATCGCGATGGCCATGCTGCTGGCGGGTTCCATCGGTTACATGTGGATCGCCGGCCCGGCAACCCTGCTGAACTACATGAAGACGGCAGCCTGGGCGCGTTACTCGATCTACGATCTTTCGGTGGTGCCGCTGTTCCTCTTGATGGGCCAGTTCGCCACCCACGGCGGACTTTCCAAGGCCCTGTTTCGCGCCGGCAATGCCTTCATCGGCCACTGGCGCGGTGGCATGGCCATGGCGGCGGTAGGCGCCTGCGCCGGCTTCGGCGCCATCTGCGGTTCCTCGCTGGCGACCGCGGCGACCATGGGCCAGGTGGCACTGCCCGAACTGCGCAACCACAAATATTCGGGACGACTGGCGACCGCGGCGATTGCCGCCGGCGGCACCCTGGGCATCCTGATTCCACCTTCGGTGCCGCTGGTGATCTATGCCATCCTCACCGAGCAGAATATTGCCAAGCTGTTCGTCGCCGCCGTGATTCCCGGCCTTATCGCAATGGGCGGCTACATGCTGGTAATCGCGCTTTCGGCGCGCGTGGATCCGACTGCTGCGCCCGCGGGGGAGCGCTCCACCTGGTCGGAAAGACTGGTCGCGCTGATCGAGACCTGGCCGGTTCTGTTGATCTTCGCGGCCGTGATCGGCGGCATCTACGGCGGCTTTTTCACGCCCACCGAAGCGGCGTCGATCGGCGCCCTCGCCACCGGCTATGTCGCCTGGAAATCCGGCGGCTTGCGCAAACACGGATTCGTCGAATGCGTTTACGGCACCGCGCAGGCCACCGCAATGATTTTCCTGATCCTGCTGGGCGCCGACATCATGAACGTGTTCCTGGCGCTGACGCAGATGCCGGCCGAACTGTCGAAGTGGGTGGTCGGCCTGGGCTACTCGCCGTTGCTGGTGCTGCTGGTCATTCTTTGCATCTATGTCGCGCTCGGCTGCATCATGGACAGCCTGTCGATGATCCTGCTCACAGTGCCCATTTTCTTTCCCATCGTCATGGGCATGGAGTTCTGGGGCATGGACATGGAATCCAAGGCGATCTGGTTCGGCATCCTTTCGCTGATGGCCGTCGAGATAGGCATGATCACCCCGCCGGTGGGTCTCAACGTATTCATTATCAGCAGCATGGCCAAGGACACCTCGATGAAGGAGACCTTCAAGGGCATCGTGCCCTTCCTGGCTTCCGACATCCTGCGAATTCTGCTGCTGGTCTTCGTGCCGGGAATCGCGCTGATTGCGCTGAAATTCTAGAAAGTTGGCGCTGGCGACACGGCGTCTGCCCGACGGGCCAACGAGAAAAAGCCATTTTTGGAGTAATGCATGCTGATATTTGGACCCGCCAAGGCGATCATGGATCGTCTGCCGTACAAGCAGAAGTTCGCCCTGATGGGCGGCCTCAGTGCGATCGCGATTGCCCTGCTGCTGGTGCGTCTGGTGACCATGACCAATGCCACCATCGGTCAGGCGACCAATGAGCTGACCGGACTGAAGCTGCTGAAGCCGGCACTGGAAGCCAAGCAGCTTATCGAGCAGCATCGTGCGCTGACCACCCTGGCGCTCGCCAGCAAGGAGTCGGCCGACGCGTCGGCAAAGAAGGCCGTGGCCATCGAAGCCGAGGTTGCGGACAAGCTGCAGAACCTTGAGGTCTCGGTCGCCGGCGATGCGAGGAAGCTGAAACTCGACAAGGCATTGGAGCAGGTCAAGGCCGGCTGGACGGCGGCTGCCGGTCCGAACTGGAAAGACAAGCCGCCCACGCTGAACCTTAATACTCACGGCGCAGCGCTTGCCGCGATCAACCAGCTGATACGCGACGCCGCGGACGAAAGTCAACTGGTGGCGGATTCATCGCTCGCTACGCTGTACATCGTGTCGGCGTCGGTGGTGCAGCTGCCGGCCATGCTCGACCAGCTTTCGCGCATCCGCGACGTCGGCACCGAGGTGTTGTTGCGCGGCAAGCCCAACGATGGCGAGCGCGCCCAGTTTTCGAAATGGATGGGGGCCGTGGAGGAGACTCGCAACAGCGTCCTCATCAGCCTGAAACGGGCGGCGCAGAACAACCCGGACATCGTCCAGGAACTGAAGGAGGTCGAAGCCAATGTCGACAAGAACTTCGGCATCATCACGGCCATGGCCGAGGGCAATCTGCTGGCAGATCCCTATGTCTCGGGCGATGCCCTTTCCGAATCCGGACAGGAAGCCACCAGCGGGCTGTTCTCCGAACTGACCAAGACCATGCTGCCGCTGGCCGAACGCCTGATCGAAAAGCGCCTGGCCAGTTTGCGCATTGGAATCTACCTCAGCATGAGCGTGGTCGCCGTCGCCGTGCTGTTGTACATCTATCTCAGCGTGGGTGCCTATCTCGCGGTGATGGGCGGGGTGCGTTCATTGTCGGCGACGGTGCTGCGCATCGGCGAGGGCGATCTGAGCGGCGGCGCAAGTCTGGAGTCCAGGGATGAACTGGCCGCCGTGGCAGTCAGTGTCAACAAGATGATTTCGCAGATGCGCGAGTTGATCCACGGCATCAAGGATACCGCGGACCGCGTCAAGCAGTCGGCGCAGGCGCTGCTTGCAGCGTCGCAACATCTGGCCACGGCGACCGGCGAACAGAACGACGCGACCGCAAGCATGGCCGCAACCATGGAAGAAACCACCACCAGCATCGCCGAGATCAGCCGCGGCACCCGCGAGGCGCTTGCCGTGTCGGCCGACTCGGGGAAATTGTCGATACGCGGCGGCGAGGTGATATCGCAGACCGTGGTCGAGATCGAAGCGATTTCCGGCGCGGTAACCAGCTCGGCGCAGGCGGTCGACGAACTCGGCCAACTGTCGTCGAGAATCACGGGCATCGTCCAGGTCATACGCGAGATCGCCGACCAGACCAATCTGCTGGCCCTGAATGCGGCGATCGAGGCGGCGCGGGCGG
>JAXMJU010000111.1:0-12258 GCA_034376265.1 Sulfuritalea sp. | reverse complement strand
CTTCACCCTGCTCGGCACCACCGACGTGCCGGAGACCGGCGACCCGCTGCGGCCGCAGGCCACGGCGGCGGAGGCCGCCTACCTGTGCGCCGCCGCCGGCCGCTACCTGCAGCAGGCGCCGCGGCCGCAGGATGCGGTCTGGCGTTACGCCGGGGTGCGTCCGTTGTATGACGACGGCGCGGGCGATCCGGCGGCCGTCACCCGCGATTACACGCTGCGCGTGGACAGCCAGCAGCAGGCGCCGGTGCTGTCGGTGTTCGGCGGCAAGCTCACCACTTATCGCCGCCTGGCCGAGTTGGCGGTCGATCGCCTGGCCGCCGCCCTCGGGCAGCGTCGCCCGGCCTGGACCGAACGCTCGATTCTGCCGGGCGGCGAGCTGCCGGCGGGTGGTGTGGAGCAATTCGTCGCGCAGCAGATCGCGCCGCGCTTTCCCTGGCTGCCGGCCCCGCTGTGCGCGGCCCTGGCCCGGCGTCACGGCAGCGAACTGGGCGACCTGCTGGGCGACGCCCGCAGCCTGGCCGATCTGGGCGAGGATTTCGGCGGCGGGCTGTGCGAACGCGAACTGGAATGGCTGGTCGACCACGAGTGGGCGCGCTCGGCCGACGACGTGCTGTGGCGCCGCAGCAAATGCGGTCTGCACATGACACCGGAACAGCGCCAGCGCGTCGCGCGCCGGCTGGGCGGCTAGGCAAGATGCGTCGACTCCTTGCCGCCCAAACGAAGTTTCTCCTACTATTCGGATGGCGCCCGTCGCGCCACTGAACGTCCTGTCCTATCGTAAAGGAAGCCGCCATGAACCCGATAGCCTTGTTGCCGCGCCACCCGGTCCCGGCACTGAATGTCCCGCTGACCGCGGGCGGCCGTTTTGTCCTCGGTGCCGCACCCGGCGAGCGCTTCGATCTGGTGGTGTTCTATCGCGGCCTGCATTGCCCGATCTGCACCAAATACCTGATGGAACTCGAGCGCCTGGCGCCGGAGTTCGTAACGCGCGGCGTGCAAGTCGTCGCCGTCAGCAGCGACGACGAGGCGCGCGGCAGGGAAATGGCGGAAAAGGTCAAGGCGGCGGTGGTCAGCTTCGGCTATGGCCTCAGCCTCAAGAGCGCGCGCCAATGGGGGCTGTACATCAGCGCCTCGCGCGGCAAGACCTCGATCGGCATCGAGGAACCGGCCCTGTTTGGCGAGCCCGGCGTGTTCATCGTGCGCCCCGACGGAACGCTGTATTACGGCGCGGTACAGACCATGCCCTTCGCCCGCCCGCAGTTCCAGGATCTGCTGGGGGCGATCGATTTCGCCATCGCCAAGGATTATCCGGCGCGCGGCGAATATACCGGCGAAGTCTGAGGCGTTCGTCCGTGTCGTGTTGTTTGCAAGGAGTAACCCATGATCGAAGGTAGTTGCCTGTGCGGCGGCGTCCGCTACCAATATGACGGCGAGATCGGCGAGATTTCGATCTGCCACTGCGCGCAGTGCCGCAAGGCGCAGGGCTCGGCGTTTGCCGCGGTGAGCCCGGTGGCGTCGGCCGCGTTCAGGCTGATCGCGGGCGCCGAACTGCTCAGGGAGTACCGCGCCACGCCGGACAAGGCCAGGGTATTCTGCTCGCGCTGCGGCAGTCCGATCTACTCGGCCAAGGACGCTCTGCCGCAGGTCAAGCGCCTGCGCCTGGGCACTGTCGATACGCCCTTCGCCAGCGACAATGTCTTCCATATCTTCGTCGACTCGAAGGCTTCCTGGTGGGATGTCGGCGATACGCATCCGCGCTTTGCGAAGCGTAAGCCCTGAGAGCCGGGCACCGATATGCTGCCGCAATCGCTGACGGAACTGGAAAAGGTCCGCGCGTCCTGCAAGACCATGGTCAGGCGCCGCGCCGCGACCTCCGGCGGCATGTCGCTGATTCCGATTCCGGGGGTGGACATTGCCGGCGATGTCGGCCTGCTGCTGCAATTGATTCCCGCGATCAACCAGAAGTTCGGACTGACTCCCGAGCAAATCGACGAACTCGATCCGCGCCACAAGGTGCTGATCTACGCCATGTTGAAGAAGGTCGGCAGCGACCTGGCGGGGCGGGCGATCACCAAACAACTTGCAGTGGCGGCGCTGAAAAAGGTCGGCGTGCGCCTCGCCACCAAACAGGTGCTCAAATACGTCCCCTTCGCCGGGCAGGCCGCCGCCGTGGCGCTCAGCGTGACGGCGATGATGTACTTGGGCAACTCGCACGTCGATGCCTGTTATGAAATAGCCAAGGGAGCGATCAAGAATGAACCAGGCGCCTGAGCTTGCGCGTTTTGCGATCCCGCAAGCACTGGAGACCGAGCGCTTGCGGCTGCGGATGTTCCGCGACGACGACTGGCGCGGGCTGCACGAGCACTACGCCGATCCGGAATGCACGCGCTTCACCTTTCGCCGCGCGCTGAGCGAAGCCGCGACCTGGCGCGCCTTGGCCAGCATGGCCGGGCACTGGCTGCTGCGCGGCTACGGACCTTATGCGGTCGAGGAAAAGGCCACCGGCACCGTGCTGGGCACGGTCGGGCCCTGGTATCCGATCGAATGGCCGGAGCCGGAAATCAAATGGTCGCTGGCGCGGCGGCACTGGGGCAAGGGCTACGCCAGCGAGGCGGTGCGCGCGGTGCAGCGCATGGCACATGACTGCCTGCCGCAACTGCGCCTGATCAGCCTGATCGACAGCCGCAACGAGGCCTCGATCCGGCTCGCGCTGGCGGTCGGCGCCACGCTGGAACGCGAGATCGAGTTTGCCGGTGCGCCGTTCCACATCTACCGGCATCCGGCCGCGGCTTGAGTTGTTGACGGCTATGGAACATCGACAATTCGAACTGCGCACCGCCGACGGGGTGAACCTGGCGGGCCAGGCCTGGCTGCCGTCGCAGCCGCTGGCGGTGATCGCCGTGGTGCATGGCATCGCCGAGCATTCGGGGCGCTACGCCTTTCTCGCGGCAAGGGCCAATCGCCAGGGCATAGGCGTGGTCGCGGTGGATTTGCGCGGCCATGGCCGCTCGCCGGGAGAGCGTTCCTATGTCGAACGCTTCGACGACTATCTGCTGGACGTCGATGCGCTACTGTTGCGGGCGCAGCAGTTGGCCGCCGGGCGTCCGCTGTTCCTCAAGGGGCACAGCATGGGCGGGGCGATTGCGCTGCGCTGGCTGGCGCTGCGCAGGCAACCGTTGGCAGGGCTGTTGCTGTCGTCCGCCGCGTTGAAAATCGGCGGCGACGTGCCGCGTCTGCTGGTGGCGCTGGCGCCGCTGCTGTCGCGCTGGCTGCCGCATCTGCGCGGCACCCGCCTCGATCCGGCGCTGATCAGTCGCGATCCGGCGGCGGTGGCGGCCTATGTCGATGACCCGCTGGTCAGCCTGCAGGCGCCGCCGGCGCGTACCGGGGCCGAATTGCTGCGGATCATGGCGGCCAATCGCGCATCGGCGCCGGGACTCGATGCGCCGGTGTACCTGTTTCACGGCGATGCCGACCGGCTGACCGACCCTGCCGGCAGCCGGGAAATTTTCGACCTGTGGGGCGGCGCCGACCGCAGCCTGCGCCTGTGGCCCGGCAGCCGCCACGAGACGCTCAACGACCTGGATCGCGAGGCCGTGGCGGCCGAACTGCTGGACTGGGTACTGGCGCGTATCCCGAAGAGCGATTAGGCCATTGGCGTGGCGATTGTCGACCGGCGCCGGCGATTGCCATTCGTCGGGCGGCGGCCGATGGACTATGTTTGTAATAAAGGGCTTTGCGGCCTCTGCGTGGAGTCTGTCCTGCAACTACTGAAGGAGATCGCATCATGCAAAAAACAACACTATGGGGGGCGGCAGCCGCCGTGCTCATCGGCGCTGGTGCGGCCGCCTATTATTTCCTGCAGGATGAGCCGCCGCCACCGCCGGCTCCACCGCCAAAGATTGCGCGCGATCCCGTGCGGATAGCGCCTGCGCCGGTGGTGGCGCCAACCATACGCCATCCGCTTGCTGGCGTAACGGGCGCGGGTCTGCCCGATCTGGAGCAGAGCGATGCGCCCCTGTTGCAGGCGCTGGACGAATTGCTGGGCCGCAAATGGCGGGCCTATTTCCTTCCCGAGAGTGTGATTCGCCGCATCGTCGCCACCGTGGATAACCTTCCGCGCGAGCGGCTGCCGGCCGATGTGATGCCGCTCAAGCGGGTGCCCAAGGCTTTCGTCACGACGGGCAAGGGCGCTGCGCTGGCGATCGGCGCGCGCAATTCCTCGCGCTATGCCGCCTATGTATCGGTTGTCGCCGCGCTCGATGCGGTAAAACTGGTCGCGGTGTACGTCCGCTTCTATCCACTGTTCCAGAAGGCCTACGAGGAACTGGGAAATCCGAAGGGCTATTTCAACGACCGCCTGGTCGTAGCCATCGACGACCTGCTGGCCGCGCCGGAACTTGCCGGTCCGATCAAACTGGTGCGGCCGATGCTGCATTACGAGTTCGCCGATCCCGCGCTGGAAGCGCGCTCCGCCGGCCAGAAGATCATGATCCGCATGGGCAACGACAACGCCGCCAAGGTCAAGGCCAAGCTGCGCGAGATCCGCAAGCTGGTGGCGACCGGAGGATGAACTCGCCAAATGGGGAAATAAAACAAACCACTTCAATAGTTGGGTTTTTGGTCTTATAGTTGACCTATCACGAACACGCGGGGCGAAACCCCGCTTCGCGTGTTTTCCCGAGCCGGTGCCAAAGCATCTGCTCTCCCTGCGGATCGGGAGCAACTCCCGGCCGCACTGTGATGGGGTCGGTGGATTCTGCCCTCAAGGCTAGGATCGGCCGACCCGGTTTTCTTCGCTGTCTCTCCACGGCAGGCGCATTCCACGACCAGTGGCGCGTTGCCCCGTTTGAGGCGCGACATGAAATCCATGATCATGGCGCGGCTTTGTTTCTCGCTTGAAGAAACGCCGCACCGCACAGGCGAGGGAGCAGGGAGTAGTGGAGTCGTTGTCCAATCTGGCAGTTGCAGGGGCTTTCATGGCGGCGCTGGGCGTGATCCTGGCGTTGCTGCTGGCTTTTGCCAACAAGAAGCTTTACGTCTACGAAGACCCGCGCATCGGCGAGGTCGAGGACCTGCTGCCGAAGTCGAATTGCGGGGCCTGCGGCCAGGCCGGTTGCCGCGACTTCGCCGAGAAGGTAGTCGGCGGCGACATCATTCCCGCGCAATGCACGGTCAGCACGTCGCAGCAGCGCCAGGGCATTGCCGACCTGCTCGGCGTCGCCGCCGGCACGATGGAGAAAAAGGTGGCGCGCCTGGCCTGCGGCGGCGGCCATCACGTGGCTTTTCTGCGCGCGCGCTACGAGGGCCTCAAGACCTGCCGCGCGGCGGCCGTGGTTTCCGGCGGCGGCAAGGAATGCGCCTGGGGCTGCCTTGGGCTGGCGGATTGCGCCACAGCCTGCACCTTCGATGCCATCGCCATGGATGTCCACGGCCTGCCGGTGGTCGATAGCGAGAAATGTTCGGCCTGCAACGACTGCGTCGAGGTCTGTCCCAAGGGCCTGTTCAGTCTGGAACCGGTGAGCCACCGGCTCTGGGTGGCGTGCAAGAACCAGGCCGACGGCGACACCGCCGAGGCCGCCTGCGAGGTGGCCTGCACCGCCTGCGGCAAGTGCGTCGCCGATGCGCCCCTGAAGCTGATGCAGCTCGTCGGCCAACTGGCCGTGGTCAATTACGACTGGAACGACCGCGCCGTGCGCGCGCCCATCGAACGCTGCCCGACCGGTGCCATCGTCTGGTTTGACACGCCCGACCATGCGGCCAAGGGCGCCGCCGCCAAGAAAATCCTGCGCAACGATCCGTTGCCCCTGCATTATTGAATTCGCATTGTTAGGAAGCTGCCATGCCCATCACGCTGATCAAGAAAATCTTCTCCTCCACGCTGCTTGAATCCGGCAGCGCCGGCGTCGATGCAAAGTCGGTCAAGTACCCCGGCCTGCGTGACGCGGTCGACGGCAATACCGCCGTGATCCACGTCGAGCGCGAGGCCTCGGATGCGGCCGGCGCCTACCCGATCACGCCCTCGACGCAGATGGGCGAGTACTGGGCCGAGGAGGTCGCCGCGGGGCACCTGAACATTTCCGACCGGCCGCTGATATTCATCGAGCCGGAATCCGAGCACGCCGCCGCCGGCGTCACCGCCGGCATGGCCATGACCGGCCTGCGCGCCGTCAATTTCTCGTCGGGGCAGGGCGTCGCCTTCATGCACGAGTCGCTCTATGCCGCCGTCGGCAAGCGCCTGCCCTATGTGCTCAACATGGGCTGCCGCGCCATCACCAAGGTCTCGCTCAACGTCCATGCCGGCCACGATGACTATCACTGCATCGACGACACCGGCTTCATCCAGGTCATGGCCAAGAACGCCACCGAGGCCGCCGACCTCAACCTGATCGCGCGCAAGGTCGCCGAGCTGTCGCTGACGCCCGCGATCATCGGCCAGGACGGCTTCCTCACCACCCACCTGATCGAGTCGGCGCTGCTGCCGGAGCGCGCACTGGTGGCCGAGTATCTGGGCAAGCCCGATGACCTGATCGATACGCCGACGCCGGCGCAGCAGATGCTGTTCGGGCCGAAGCGCCGCCGCGTGCCGGCGATCTGGGACGTGGATAGCCCGGTGGTATCGGGCACGGTGCAGAACCAGGACGCCTACATGCAGGCCACCGCCGGCCAGCGTCCGTATTTCTTCGACCACATCGAAGCCCTCGCCGATGGCTGCATGGACGAGTACGCCGCACTGACCGGGCGCCGCTACCAGCGCGTCGCCGCCTTCAAGACCGAGGATGCCGATTACATCATCCTCGGCATGGGCAGCATGATCGTGCAGGCCGAAGCGGTCGCCGACTATCTGCGCGAGACGCGCAAGCTCAAGGTCGGCGTGGTCAACCTGACCATGTTCCGCCCTTTCCCCGGCGACCTGCTGGGCCATGTGCTGCGCGGCAAGAAGGGCGTGGCGGTGCTGGAGCGCACCGACCAGCCGCTGGCCGAAGACCTGCCGGTGATCCGAGAGCTGCGCGCGGTGCTGATGAAGTGCGTGGAGAACGGCATGAGCGCTGCATCGGGACAAATGGGCGGCGAACTGCCCTTCCCCGGTTATGCCAGCTACGGCGCGGGCGACCTGCCGCGCCTGTATTCGGGCTGCTACGGCCTCGGTTCGCGCGATCTGCAGCCCGAGGGGCTGATCGGCACGGTGGAGAATATGTTGCCCGAGGCTGCCAGCAAGGGGAATCAGCGCAAGTTCTTCTACCTTTCGGTCGATTTCGCCCGCGATCCGATCAATCCCAAGGACGAGGTGCATCAGCAGGATCTCGCCGACAAATATCCGCGCGTCCGCGAAATGGGCGTGCGCGGCTCGGAGAACCCCAACCTGCTGCCGAAGGGCGCGATCACCGTGCGCATGCACTCGGTCGGCGGCTGGGGCGCCATCACCACCGGCAAGAACCTGGCGATGACCCTGTTCGAACTGCTCGGCTGGGACATCAAGGCCAATCCCAAGTACGGTTCGGAGAAGAAGGGCCAGCCGACCACCTACTACCTCTCTGCAGCGCCGGAACCGATCCGCATCAACTGCGAGTACACCTATGTCGATGTCGTGCTCTCGCCCGATCCGGCGGTGTTCGGCCACAGCAACCCACTGTCCGGCCTGAAGCAGGGCGGCTTCTTCATCATCCAGTCCAATCTCGGCGCCGAAACCTGGGCCAGCTTCCCGCTCTGGGCGCAGAAGTTCATCGTCGACAACGAGATCCGCGTCTTCTTCCTCGATGCCTTCCAGATCGCCCGCGACGAAGCCGGCGCGGCCGAACTGCAGTTGCGCATGCAGGGCATCGCCTTCCAGGGCGCCTTCTTCGCCGCCAGTCCGACCATGGCGAACGCCGGGCTGACCGAGGACGCGCTGTTCACGGCGATCGAGGCGCAGCTGCAGTCCAAGTTCGGCGGCAAGGGCGCGCGCGTGGTGGCCGACAACCTGCGCGTGGTGCGCCGCGGCTACACCGAGCTGACCGAGATCACCGAGAAGGAAGTCGGCGTCACGCGCAAGACCTTCGTCAAGAAGGATGCCGGCCTGCCGGTGATGCTGCGGCAGATGCCGGCCAGCGATGGCAAGATTGCCGACATCCACCGCTTCTGGGAACAGACCGGCAACTTCTACCTGACCGGCCGCGGCAACGACAACCTGGTCGATCCCTTCATCGGCATGTCGCTGGTGCCGGCCGCCACCGGCGTCTATCGCGACATGACGGGCATCCGCTTCGAGCACCCGAAATGGATCGCGGAGAACTGCACGGCCTGCGGCAACTGCTACACGGAATGTCCGGACTCGGCGATTCCGGGCCTGGTCAGTTCCGTCTCCGACGTGCTGGCGACGGCCCTGAACCGCATCGAAACCTCCGGCACGCCGACGCGCTTCCTGCGCCGCGCCGTGCGCAGCGTCGAAAAGAAACTGCGGGCCCTGGTCGACCACCACGGCGGCGCGGTGCGTCCGCTGTTCGATATCGCCATCGACGAGGTCATCGCCGAGGCGCCCGACGCGGATCGCGCCGGCCTTGCGGCCGAGTTCACCCAGTTGCAGATCCAGCTCGGCGGCTTCCAGTTCGGTACCACCAAGCCCTACTGGGGCCAGATGGAGAAGAAGGCCAAGGGCAGCGGCGGGCTTTTCTCGATCACCGTCAACCCGTACACCTGCAAGGGCTGCGCGCTGTGCGTGACGGTCTGCGAAGACAACGCGCTGGAAATGGTGACGCAGACCGAGGAATCGGTCGATCGCCTGCGCCGCGACTGGAACACCTGGCTGGAACTGCCGACCACGCCCAAGGAATACAGCCGCATCGACAGCCTCGACGAAAAGATCGGCGCGCTGGAGACCCTGCTGCTGGACAAGCAGAACTACAACTCGATGGCCTGCGGCGACGGCGCCTGCCTCGGCTGCGGCGAGAAGACCGCGATCCACTTGTTCACCTCGACCGTGACGGCGCTGATGCAGCCGCGCGTCGCGGCCTTCGTCGACAAGCTCGACGGCCTGATCGCGCGCCTGGAACAGCACATGCGCGTCAAGCTGGCCTCGGCGGTCGATCTGTCCGACACCGGCGCCGTGGTGCGCGCCGTCGACTCGACCGGCCGCCACGACCTGACCCTGTCCAGCCTGGCCACCAAGCTCAACGCCGACAAGCCCTCGCAACTGCTCGACCCGGCCTGGGTGAAGAACACCGCGCAGCTGCTGGAAAAACTCAAGGACCTCAAGTGGCGCTACGTCGAAGGCCCGAGCAAGCGCGGCCGCGCCGAGATGGGCATCGTCAATTCGACGGGCTGCACCTCGGTCTGGGGTTCGACCTATCCCTTCCATCCCTATCCCTTCCCCTGGACCTCGCACCTGTTCCAGGATTCGCCGTCGGTGGCGATGGGTTTGTTCGAAGGCCACATGGCGAAAATGGCCGACGGCTTCAAGGCCGTGCGCATGGCCGAGCAGGAACTGGCCGGCGACTACCTGCCGGATCGCGACGAGGATTTCTACCGCCGCTTCAACTGGAACAAGTTCTCGGAAGACGAGTGGCTGCTCTGCCCGCCGGTGGTGGCGATCGGCGGCGACGGCGCAATGTATGACATCGGCTTCCAGAACCTGTCGCGCGCGCTGATGTCGGGCATGCCGATCAAGGTCCTGGTGGTCGATACCCAGGTGTATTCGAACACCGGCGGCCAGGCCTGCACCTCGGGCTTCATCGGCCAGGTCTCCGACATGGCGCCTTTCGGCAGCGCCTCGCGCGGCAAGCAGGAGACGCGCAAGGAAATCTCCCTGATCGGCATGGCGCACCGCACCTCCTACGTCATGTCGGGCACCATCGCGCACGTCAATCACCTGCTCGAATCCTATGTCGATGGCTTGAACAGCCGGCGTCCGGCGCTGTTCAACATCTATGCCGTATGCCCGCCGGAACATGGCGTCGGCGACGACAAGAGCGTGGACCAGAGCAAGCTGGCGGTGGAAGGCCGCGCCTACCCGCTGTTCCGCTTCGATCCCGATGCCGGCACCACCTTCAAGGAATGCGTGAGCCTCGAAGGCAACCCGTCGCTCGATTCCGATTGGCCGACCTACAGCCTCAAATACGTGGACGAGGCCGGCAGCGAGCAGACCATGTCGTTGCCGATGACCTTCGCCGATTTCGCCGCGACCGAGGCGCGCTTCCTCAAGCAGTTCAAGAAGGCGCCGCCGGAGACCTGGAACGAAAACATGCTGCCGGTGGCCGAGTTCATCCAGCTCGACCAGGACGAGCGCGAAGGGCATTTCCCCTTCATCTGGGCGGTGGACAAGAAGAACCGCCTGACGCGCCTGCTGCTGACCGAGGATCTGGTGCGCTCCACCGAGGAAAGGCTGCACTTCTGGCGCCAGTTGCGCGGCATCGCCGGGCTCGACGCGGAAGCCTCGGATGCCAGCGAGGTGGCCGAGCGCGTGCGCGCCGAACTGCTGGCGAAGATCAGCGCCAGCCTCGGACTGGGCGGCGTTGCCGATGCCGCGCCGGCAAGAGTTGGCGCTGGCGATACGGCGGCGGCAGCGAATACCGGCGGCTTCGAGCCGGTATGGATCGAGACGCCCGAATGCACGGCCTGCGACGAGTGCACCACGCTGGCGCCGAAGGCCTTCGCCTACAACGAACAGAAGCTTGCCGTGGTGATCAATCCGAAGGGCGCCAAATTCGCCGACATCGTCAAGGCCGCCGAGAAATGCACGGCCGGCTGCATCCATCCCGGCACGCCGTGGAACATGGCGGAGCCGGGCGTGGAAAAACTGATGGCGCGCGCCGCGAAGTTCAACTAAGCGCGATGAACCTGCAAAAAGCATTTGATCCGCAGATTTCGCCGATTAACGCAGATGGATCGGGGCGTTACTTGGTCAGGTCTTACCACATGCCGGGTGAGGCGCGGGCACTGGCCACTTCGTTGTTCTCTCTGCTTAATCTGCGCAATCTGCGTCATCTGCGGATTGAACCTAGATTTTTAGCATGAAACTGCTCTCCTACTTCCGCGGCGAAGCCTTCCAGCGCGGCGTGCATCCGCCGTCGTGCAAGCTGACGGCCGCCGGAAAGATCCGGCGCCTGCCGTTTCCGCCGAAGGTCACGGTGCCGCTGTCGCAGCACATCGGCAAGGCGCCGCGGCCCATCGTGCGCGTCGGCCAGGAGGTGCTGCGCGGCCAGCCGATCGCGCGCAGCGACGAGTGGCTCTCGGTGCCGCATCATGCGCCGCTGTCGGGCGTGGTCGAATTCATCGGCCTGCGCCCCGGCATGCGCGGCACCTGGGTCGAATCCATCGTCATTCGCGCCCATCCCGGCGCGACGCAGGAAGACCTCTGGGGCCGGCCGCGCGATCTGTCGCAGGCCAGCGGCCAGGACATCCTGCAGGCGATTTGGGACACCGGCATGGTCGGCCTGGGCGGTGCCGCCTTCCCGACCCACGCCAAGCTTTCGGTGCCGAAGCAGGCCAAGGTGCATACCCTGGTGGTGAATGGCTGCGAGTGCGAGCCCTATCTGACCTGCGATCACCGCGTCATGGTCGAGCACGCGCACGACCTGATCGTCGGCATCCGCTATGCCATGCGCGCCACCGGCGCGGTGCGCGCCATCATCGGCGTCGAGGACAACAAGCCGGACGCGGTGGCGGTGCTGCGCCAGGCCATCGCCTGGGCCGGCGCCGGCGGTGCGTTTCCCGAGGGCACGATCCATGTCGAGGCGGTACCGACCAAGTATCCGCAGGGCGCCGAGCGCATGCTGATCATGGCCCTGTTCGGCACCGAGATGCCGGCCGGCGGCCTGCCCATCGCGCTCGGCATGGTGGTCAGCAACGTCGGCACGCTGGCCGCGCTGGGGGCTTTGCTGCCGGCCGGGCGCGGCCTCACCGAGCGCGTGGTGACCATCACCGGCCCCGGCGTGGCGCGGCCGGGCGACTACCGCGTGATCCTCGGCACGCCGCTCAAGTTCGTGCTCGACTACGCCGGCGTGCCGGCGGTCGATGCGCTCGACGCGCGCCAGGTGATCCTCGGCGGGCCGATGATGGGCCAGGCCATCGGTTCGCTCGAGGTGCCGATCACCAAGGGCGTCTCCGGCGTGCTGGTGTTCCGCCACGAGGACATGCAGGAACGCGAAGCGCGCCAGACCTATCCCTGCATCAAATGCGGCGAGTGCGTCGAGTCCTGCCCGATGGGCCTCAATCCCTCGACCCTGGGCATGCTCGCCGCCAAGCGCGAATACGACCAGATGGGCGAGCGCTATTTCCTCGGCG
>JAXMJU010000110.1:0-9718 GCA_034376265.1 Sulfuritalea sp. | reverse complement strand
GTCGTCAAGAGGAGCCTCGTCGTCAACGCGGCGGCGGTGATCTTCGCCCATAACCATCCATCGGGAGTGGGCGAAGCGAGCCGCGCCGACGAGTTGCTGACGCAGTCCTTGAAGCAGGCCCTGGCTTTGGTCGACGTCAAGGTGCTGGATCATTTCCTTATCGCGGGAAGCGGTGTCATGAGTTTCGCTGAAAGGGGGCTGTTATGAAACCCACTTCAGCTATGCGCATGGAGAGCTGACAGCATGAGAACTTTGCTCTCCACTCGCCGCGCCACGTTCTATCGGCTTGTCCGACAAGCCGACGAGTTGTCGTCGAAATGGCTGGAAGTCGTGCTCAAGGACAAGACTCGCAACAATGGGCATTTCAGTGCATTGGCTCGACTGGCCTGTCTGCGAATTCTGGTCTGTCGAGACTACGGCATCAACAGCCCTTCGGGATTGCCATATCCGCAGCGGAAGAAAGCTGTTCGTGCGGCGCTCGGCATCTGAGCGCGGTCCATTCACGCCTCGATCACGCGCTCTCATTTGCGGAATGTGGACTGGTGTAGTTCGGTAGTACTGCCTGAAGGGGTGCATTCCCTCCTGGCAGCCATGTAAGCGGCGCGACGCGAGTCGCGCCGACCGTCCGGTCCGGAATCCTCCGAGCCGGTTTAGTGACCCCAGCGGGGATGTTGCAGCCCCCGCCCGGGGTCTGCCGTCCCCGCTTTTCTTTTGGAGTAATCGATATGAAAAGCGGATGATCCCTGGTAAGTCTGGCGCTGGAACTCGAGCGCCAACTCGCGACGAAGCGGGACCTGATCGTGCCCTCGTCGCTCCTGCAATGCCATACCGACGAGGGTGGCGAATTGAAGATGATTGTCGATACCAAGCGCGGTGACGGTGGCGAGTATGGGGTAACCGACCTCGCACGCCGCCAACTCGCTGAAAAGTTGAAGATTCCGTTCGCGTACTTCGAACGCATGCGGACGGAGCAGCCCGGTCTTCTCGACCGGAACGTCAATACATGGCTGCAAACCGACACGGAACGAAGAATGATTCGGACGCTGGATGGGAAGGTGCGCGCGGTGCTGTCCGACCGCTATCGCCGCCTGGACAACTTCGATCTGGCGGAGAATGTGCTGCCCATTCTGCAGCGGCTTGACGGTGCGCGCTTCGAATCGGTGGAACTGACCGAGACGAAGATGTACCTCAAGGTCGTTACGTCACGCGTCGAGTTCGAGATTGCGCCTGGAGATGTCGTCCAGGCCGGTATCGTGATCACCAACTCGGAAGTCGGCCACGGCACGCTGTCGGTGCAGCCTCTGGTCTATCGCCTGATATGTAGCAACGGGCTGATTGCGTCCGACCGCGCATTGCGCAAGACGCACGTCGGGCGCACGCTGCAATCGGAACAGGAGGCGATTACCGTCTTCCGGGACGATACGCTGGCGGCAGACGACAAGGCCTTCTTCCTGAAAGTACGGGACGTGGTCGAGGCGGCGGTTTCCGAGGCGACGTTTCGTCAGGTGGCGCAGAGGATGCAGAAGACGCTGGGCATCAAGCTCACCGGCGATCCCGTCAAGGCCGTCGAGGTGCTGGCCAATCGCTACACGCTCAACGAAACTGAACGTGCCGGCGTGTTGCGGCACCTCATTGTCGAAGGCGATCTGTCGGCCTATGGGCTGGTCAATGCCGTCACGCACTACTCGCATGACGTCGTGGATTATGACCGGGCGACGGAGTTCGAGGCATTGGGGGGCAGGTTGATTGAACTGTCGTCCAGCGAGTGGGCGGAAGTGGCGGAAGCGGCTTGATTGCTTCGGTTGCGTCCAGTAATGGGGCTTCGCTGCCCCTTGACTGCCCGGCAGGGTGGTTGTGAAATCGGTGCAGCCTCGCGGCTGCACCGATTTCTTTTTTTTGGGTAACGTCGGTTTTTGAATGCCCGGTTCGAGTCGGATATGAGTCATTGCTCATGGCGCACCTGGTGAGCCTGCCCCATGGGATCATCACCATCACTACTACTTTCGATATGCCAGGTGCCAATTCTCACTTCACCAATACCGGTAAGGTAACGCCGACGGTGTTAAATTGGCCTCAAAATCAGAAATGCCGCTGACAACGGCTATGACTTTCAAGGGAGATTGAGGGGCGTTCTTGGGTAGGGAACGTCTTTCCGCTATGGTGCAAAAGGACATTTTAGGTAGCACACCAGATCGACTCGGCTTCTCCGACGGCGGCGCAATCAGCTCCAGGACGGCGATGCTCGACGAATTTATGGCGCTGCTTTCTGCTGTGCCGCCTGCGGCAGAGGCACAGAGTTACCGCCAGGCGATTCTGGAGGAGAACGTCCTCCACAAGGCAACAGCCTCGAATCGCGAGAAAACCTTCAAGTTTCTGCGCCGCCTTTACGCCCTGGACCCTCAAGTTTGTCTGTTCCGCGAAATGCGGCGTTTGTCCCGCTACGCCGCTGACGACAACAAGCTGCTGATCGGCCTGCTCGCCATAGCGCGGGAACCCATTCTGCGCGAATGCCTCGGCATGGTGCTCAAAACGCCTATCGGCGAGAGCCTGGGGCGTGCCCAGTTCGAGGCGTGGATACGCGGGTTTTCGCCGGCACAGTATTCCGAGTCCATGTTCGTCAGCTTTAGCCACAACCTGTATTCCTCCTTCTACCAGTTTGGCTATCTCGGCGAATCGGTGGGCAAGGCACGCACTCGCGTCCGGCCCAAGTCAGGTATTGCCTCCGTCACTTACGCGGCCTTCCTCGATTGGCTGCGCGGGAAGAGCGGTATTGCTCTACTGCATGGCACCTATTCCCGTGCGCTCGATCTGGGCGCTGATGAGCATCTGGCATTGCTCCAGGCAGCGGGCCGTCAAGGTCTGCTCAAGGTAGGTTATTCCGGCGGTGTGCTTGATCTGGCCTTTCCCGGATTCCTGAAGACGAATGAATCGAGGCTTGCCCCATGACCCTAACCCAGACCCAGGCCATACTTGAACGACTCAAGGAACACTTGGCGCTGCCCTGGCCCGATAACGTGTCTGCCCGCGAACGAGTCGTGATGGTGGTTTATCCCCCGAGCGACGAACGCAAGCTCCGTCGCATGATCGAGTCCGGCGAGTTCGCGAGCGAGATCAAGACCACCGGTCATGGCTGGATGGAACATGACCTGGCGCCAGACTTTTCGAGTTGGCTGGCGAACTTTGAATACCGTGATCGTTACCTTGGCAAGCCTGAACGACTCTGGGACGACGCCGGCAACGTGCGCGGCCTGGAGGAGTACCTGATCGCTAAGATTGCAGAGGCCGCCAAAGACATGACCGCTAATGACGCCCTGGCTCTGATCGGCGGCGGAGGGCTATTTGGCCTGCACAGTGTCTCCACCCTGATCGAGCGGATCGAAGGCCATGTCCCAGGCCGGCTGGTGATCTTCTTCCCTGGCGAGCACGACGCCAAGAACAACAGTTACCGACTCCTTGGCGCCAAGGATGGCTGGGGCTATCTCGCTGTTCCGATCACTTGCTGAAATCTGCTGATATTTCGAAACGGAAACCACAATGAAGAACCGCGAAGTATTCGACAAAGACATCGACACCTTCTCTCTGGAAAACCAGGGCGTTGCCAAGGTCGATGAAGCACTGGACGACCAGCAGCTACTAACACTCCGATTCGAGCTGGAGACCTTCGTCTGCAAGGGGCACTACGAAGACGGGCTGCATCGCATTCTCGAATCCTTCGTCGATACCTTGCGCAAGGGTCATGAGTCGCCGCCGGCATGGGTCTCGGGCTTCTTTGGCAGCGGTAAATCCCACCTGGTCAAGATGGCACGCGCCCTCTGGACCAACCAGCCGTTTGCCGATGGCCGGACCGCACGCGACATCGCCCGTTTGCCGACATCGGTGGCCGATACACTCAAGGAACTCGACAACCTCGCTCGCAAGCTCAAGACAACCCTGCGTGCCGCCTCCGGTACTCTCAGTCAGGGCGAAGGCGACAGCATCCGCAAGGCCGTTCTCAGCATCGTTTTCAAGGCCATGGGATTGCCGGCCAAGTTTGACGAGGCGCGTGCGCTGCTTTGGCTGCACAACGAAGGAATCGACCAAGCCGTTCGTGATGCGCTAAAGAAGAAGAACCGTGAGCTGGAACGTGAGTTGCGCGACCTCACGGTCTCGTCGCATCTGCACGATGCCATTTTGGCAGCCAAACCAAGCCTGGCACGCGACGCCTTCGAGTTGGGAGACAAGCTCGATACCCAGTTCGCCATCAAGGGCGACATCACCCAGGACGATTTCCTCAACTATTTCCGCGAGGCAGTCAGCGGAGATGGCGAGATGCCCGTCTTTCTGCTGGTAATCGACGAACTACAGCAGTACATCGCCGACAGCGCGGATCGCGCCATGCGGGTCCAGGAAGTGGTCGAAAGCCTGAGCAAGAACTTCAAGGGGCGAGTTCTGATTATCGCCACCGGCCAGAGCGCACTTTCAAGTACACCAGTACTTTCCAAACTGCTGGGCCGCTTCTCCGTCCAGGTGCAGCTATCCGATTCCGATGTCGAGGAAGTCCTACGCGAAACGGTCCTCAAGAAGAAAGCCTCGGCCACCAAGCCGCTCGCCGAACTGTTTAGTTCCGGTGGCTGTCTCGGCGAGATTTCTGCTCACCTGCATGGCAGTCTTTTTGCCCATCGGCGTGAAGACGAGGGGTTGCTGGCGCCGGGCTATCCGCTGCTGCCCACGCGCCAGCGTTTGTGGGAACGCGTCCTGGCAACTACCGACACCACCGGCACGGGTGTCCAGTTGCGCTCACAACTGCGCCTGGCCTTCGACGCCGTGCGCAAAAGCAAAGATGCACCCCTCGGGCATATCGTGGGCGGCGATTTCATCTACGACGAAATCCGCATGCGCTTGCGCCAGTCCAGTCAGATCAGCACCGAAACCGCTAACGCCATCGACAGCCTGGATGGCAAAAACGATGCGAACGCCAAACTGAAGGCGCGGGCGCTCAAGGCCGTCTTCCTGCTCACCCGCATCACCAACTCGATTCAGGACACTGGCCTGCATACCGACGCACAGAGCATTGCCGACATACTCGTTGATGACCTCACGGGCCACAGCGGCACCCTGCGTGGCACGGTGCAAAAGGTACTCAACGAGCTGGTCGATAAAGACCGCCTGCTGATGCGCATTGCCGACGGCGCCCGTGAAGAATTTCGTCTCCAGACCAAGGAAAGCGCCGACTGGTTTGCCTATCAGCGCGGCGAAGAAGATGCGCTGCGCAGTGACCCTTCAGCCTACGAGAGCAAGATCAGGGAACAACTGATGCAGCTTGCCGGAGAAAAGATTCGCAAGCTCGCCATCCCCCAGGGCGCAAGCCGCGAGATACGCCGGCTCAAGGTGCATACCGACCCCATCACAGCGCCCAAAGTCGATAACGAGGTCCCGGCGTGGCTGCGCTCCGACCTCGACGGCACCCAGGCCAAGGAAGTGCTGGCAGATGCCGCCCGCGCCGGGATCAACTCCGCCATTGTCTTCGCCCACGTCGCGCTGCCCAGCAAGGACGAACTGGTCCGCGCCATCATCACCCACGAGGCCGCCGAGCGTACCCTGGGTCACTTCGGTCAGCCGCAGACGCGTGAGGGTGAAGACGCCCGCGACGCCCTGCTCAAGCAGAAGCGTGATGCAGAAAGCCGTGTCCAGGAAATGATCAATGAAGCACTCCAGCAAGCCCAGATCGTTCAGGGCGGCGGTCAGATCATCGAGGACGGCGCCACCCTCGATGACCGCCTCAAGAAGGCTGGCGTCGATGCTGTAGCCCGTCTGTTCAAGAAATTCAGCATCGCGGATACATCCGGCTGGGACAAAGCCTTTAACGATGCCGAAAAAGGCCTCGTCAATGCCCTTGAAAAGGTCGGCCATTCAGGTGCCGCCGAAACCCATCCGGCGGCACAGGAAATCCTCGTGCGCATCGGTTCCACGGCCTGGAAGGGCGGCAAACTGCGTGAGGAGTTCATGAGCGCGCCCTACGGTTGGTCGCAGGACGTCGTCGATGCCCTGCTCGCCGTACTTTTTGCTGTCGGTCAGTTGCGCATCGTCAATGCCAGCGGCGCACCGTGGCCTGCCGACAAGTTCAATCGCAAGGATGTCACGGCGAGCAGCTTTTCCCGCGAATCCGCACCGCTATCCAATGATGAAAAGCGCGCTATTGCCCGTCTGGTGAAATGCAAGCCCGACGAGGCCGAAGCCCACGCCCCCGAGTATGTCGCCACACTCAAGGATGCGCTGGCACGGGCCACCGGTGCCGCACCGCGTCCAGAAGCCCGCCCGAGTGAATTGATCGACGAACTGGCCGCACTCTCCGGGCGCGACCTCGTCAAGCGCCTCGCAGAGGAAGAAAAGAACGCCGCAAACCTCCTAGCGGCGCTGGAACTCAGGGCCGCCAAGATCGCCAAGCGCGAACCAGCCTGGCAGCAGCTTAATGCCCTTCTGGGGCACATGAACGGATTGCCTGAAGCAGCGCCCATTACTGCGGAGCGCGACGCCATCCGCGATGGCCGTCTGTTGCTCGACGACCCGGATAAGATTGACCCCTTGGCAAATCGTGCCGCCGACGCCTTGCGCGCAGCCGTCAATCAAGCCTTCAGCGCCTATCGCAGCGAATACGATCATTGCATCAAAGAACTCGAAGGCTCACCGGAGTGGGGCAAGCTGACCCCCGATGATCGCACCGCGATTCTGCGCGAAGTGCAGCTCTCGGCAGCGGAGCATGCGCCCAGGCTCGGAACCTTGGCGGATCTACTCGATTCACTCGCCGCCTGTTCAGCCCAGCGCTGGACAGAAAAGCGTGACGCCCTTCGCGGCCAACTGACCCGCGCCCTTAACCTCGCCTCAAAGAAGCTCGAACCCAGCGTGCAGCCCGTAACACCTCCGCGCCGCCTTCTGCGCTCGGAAGCTGATCTGGATGAGTGGGTAGCCGACGTCCGCAAAGTGGTTATGGAAAAGCTCGGTGACGGGCCGGTACAGATTTAGCGGATTGTCTGATGTGCAAATTTCTGCCCTTCGTTCTTAGGTAACAACCATGACGCAAGTCCTGTCCCGCGAGCACCGCCGCATCCTTGAAACCACCGCCGCACAGGCGCGTTTGCAAGCCGAAGCCGGTGCCGAGAAAGCGTTGAAGGCATTGGCCGTCGGCGCCAAGGACGCTCCCGCCCACGCCACCGATGCCCAGAAGAAGCTGCGCGTGAGCCTGCGCGCTCATGCCCGTGCGCTGGGTGACATGCTGCACCCGGACGACACGCAGGCCATTGCCCACCTCGTTACCGAGATTGCCTACGAGCACTGGCACCGCATGCTGTTTGCTCGCTTCCTGGCCGAGAGCGATCTGCTCATGCATCCGGACGGTTACCCCGTCAGCCTCAACGACTGCAAGGAAGATGCCGAGAGCTTCGATCCCCCCGCACGCAGCGAATGGGAAGTGGCCGGACACTATGCCTCCGCGATGCTGCCCAACGTCTTCCGCCCCGACAGCCCGGCCCTGGCGCTGCAATTGCCGCTGGAAACCGAGCAGGCGCTCGAAGCCCTGCTCGCCAAGCTGCCGGCCACCGTCTTCCAGGCCGACGACAGCCTGGGCTGGAGCTACCAGTTCTGGCAGGCACCGAAGAAGGAAGAAGTGCAGCGGCAGATGAAGCAGGCCGGCACCAAGGTGGGGGCCGACGAACTGCCTGCGGTGACGCAGCTTTTCACCGAACAGTACATGGTCGCCTTCCTCCTCGAAAACGCCCTCGGCGGATGGTGGCACAGCCGCCACCCGCGCATGAAGTTACCGGTGGAGATGCCCTACCTCCGCTTCACTCCATCTCCCCTCGCGGGAGATGGCCGGGGAGAGGGGGGAAGCGCCGTCCCGCCAGCGCCGACTTCTGCGAAATCACCCGCCGCCGGTACCTTCCCGGCCTGGCCCGATACCCTGGCTCAGTTCAAGCTGCTCGACCCCTGTCTGGGTTCCGGCCACTTCCTCGTCTCGGCCTTGCACTACCTGGTGCCGATGCGCCAGGCGACCGAAAAGCTCTCGGTGCGCGACGCGATTGACAAGGTGCTCGCCGACAACCTGCACGGCCTCGAACTCGATGCGCGTTGCGTCGAAATCGCCGCCTTCGCGCTAGCTCTGGCTGCCTGGCGTTATCCGGACGAGAAGGGTGAAGCCATTGGCTACCGCCCGCTGCCGCGCCTCAACATCGCCTGCGTCGGCGTCGCACCGCGCAGCAGGAAAGCCGACTGGCTCAATCTCGCCGGTGGCGACGAACGGCTCGAAGGCGGCATGGCCGCGCTCTACGCCCTGTTCCAGAAAGCGCCGGAACTCGGCAGCCTGATCGACCCGATGGCCGCCACGCGCGGCGATCTGCTCGATGCACATTGGGAAGAACTCGAATCGCGGCTGGAGCAGGCGCTGGCCCAGAAGGGCGACGATCAGGAAATCGAGGCGCGTGTCGCGGCGCAGGGGATGGTGCAGGCGTCACGCATCCTGACGCGGCGCTATCACCTGGTTATCACCAATCCACCGTACCTAGGTAGCTCACAACATGGCGAGGTGCTCAAGGATTTCTGCGATGAACATTACAAAACTGCCAGGGGCGATCTCGCCAATGTGTTTTTGGAGCGAGGTCTTAAGCTTTGCTCCCCCGGAGGAGTGGTTTCGTTCGTAATGCCGCAGAACTGGTTGTTCCTCGGAAGTTACCAAAAACAGCGTCAGCATCTGTTGAAGTATGCCACCTGGAACCTATTGGCTCGACTTGGAACGGGGGCATTCGAGACGATTACAGGTGAGGTAGTGAACGCAATCCTGCTGACTTTGACCCACGCAAAACCAACGAATGAAGGAATACTCCGTGGGATTGATGTCAGCGCGCCTAAGGCTCCTGATGAGAAAGCGGCGATTCTGGCCAGTGGAGCGTTGTCAGAGGTAAGCCAGGATGAGCAGTTGCTTAACCCAGATGCGCGGGTAATGCTAACGCAAAACACCACCTCAACACTATTGAACAGTATTTCACACAGTCACCATGGATTGGTTTGCGGCGACAGGCCAAGGATGTGTGTCAATTATTGGGAGATAGACTCGAAGGGAAATGTATGGATTGAATATTGCGGCACTGTCGTAAAGACAATGTACTTCGGTGGAAAAGATACTTATCTTCGATGGCAAGGTGGTAGTGGCGCAATACAAGAACTAAAAGGGGCAACAAACCTAGAGACCCACGCGTGGGACAAAACTGGCATCGTTGTTAGCGCGATGAAAGACCTCCAAGTTACGCTCTACACAGGCATGGCGTTTGATAACAATACTGCTGTCATCACGGCAGACAATTCAGGCCACCTTCCTGCGATATGGTGCTTTTGCTCATCCCCAGAATTTAACGAAGCGGTGCGGCGCATCGACCAGAAACTGAACGTCACCAATGCAACCTTGGTCAAGGTTCCCTTCGACCTCGCCCACTGGCAAAAAATCGCCGCCGAACGCTATCCCAACGGCCTGCCCAAACCCTATTCCGCCGATCCGGCGCAGTGGATTTTTCACGGCCATCCGAAACCGGCCACCGATCCGCTGCAAGTCGCCGTTGCCCGTCTGCTCGGCTACCGCTGGCCTGCGGAATCGGATGCCGAGATGGAACTCTCGGACGAGGCGCGTGCTTGGATCGGGCGTTGCAAAGACCTCGACGGTCTGATCGACGACGACGGCATCGTCTGCCTGCCTGCG
>JAXMJU010000109.1:0-8652 GCA_034376265.1 Sulfuritalea sp. | reverse complement strand
CCTCTGTCACGGTCGGGGGATCGGTCTGCGGCCTGCTGCCACATCGCCAGCGGCAGACCGGCGAGCCAGTCGATGAAGACCATCAGCCAGGCCGTCAGCAGATGGGCCAGCGACAACAGCGGATCGAGCGGCGGCAGACTGCCGAGCAAGGCCAGCGGCGCAACGACGAAGCTGACCAGCGGGATCGCCACGGCATTGGCCAGCGGCGAGACCAGCGAGAACTGCTGAAACAGGGCCAGCAGGGCCGGCAGCATGCCCAGGGTAACGGCCCACTGCGCGCGTCCCCACTCGATCAGCCAATGCGCCGGCCCCAGCCGCCCGCTGCCGATGTGGAACAGCAACGCCACGGCGCCGAAGGAAAGCCAGAAGCCGGCGGCCAGCACCGCCCAGGGATCGAGCAGCAGGACCAACAGCAGCGCCAGCGCCAGCACGCGCGAGCCGGCGATCTCGCGCGCGCTCAGGCGCGCCAATGCCACCACGCCGAGCATGTACAGCGTGCGCTGCGCCGGCACGGCGAAGCCGGCCAGCAGGCAATACAGCAGGGCCGCGAGAAAACCGCCGACCGTGGCCGCCTGCTGCGCCGGAATGATCAGCGGCAGCCGCGCCGAGCGCCGCC
This sequence comes from Sulfuritalea sp., assembly GCA_034376265.1. Taxonomy (GTDB): domain Bacteria; phylum Pseudomonadota; class Gammaproteobacteria; order Burkholderiales; family Rhodocyclaceae; genus Sulfuritalea. Next base: position 8,036 of record JAXMJU010000109.1, on the reverse strand, counting down.
ACAGCCAGTTGATCAGCGCATAGGCCAGCCCCGCCAGCATGGTCACATGCAGGCCGGATATGCTCATCAGGTGGGTGATGCCGGTGCGGGCAAAGGTCTGCCACAGGCCGGGGTCGATCGCATGCTGGTCGCCGATGGCCAGTGCGATCAATATTCCCGCATACGGCGCGTCGGGCAACGCGGCGTGGAAACGGTCGCGTATCGCTTCGCGCAGCATTTCCACCGCGTAGCCCGGCTGCCACACCCGGGCATCGATACGCTCGGCGCTGCGCGGACGCACGTAGCCGGTGGCGCGGATGCCGCGCTCGAACAGCCAGGCTTCGTAGTCGAAGCCATGCGGATTGAGATTGCCGTGCGGACGTTTCAGCCGCACCGTGAAGCGCCAGCGCTCGCCGGCGCGCACGGGAATCAGCGGCGAGGCTTCGTCATCGGCCTCGTCGCGGCTGCGATACCAGGCCAGCGAGATATGCGGCGGCAGGCCGGCCGCGGCCTGTTCGACGTCGAACTCGAAGCGCACGCCGCGTTCCAGCGCCTGCGGCAGGCCCGCAACCACACCGGTCAGCTCGATGTCGCGGCCTTCCAGTGCCGCCGGCAATTCGTCGGCCAGGCGCAGATGGGCGAAACCCGCCGCCCAGACGAAACCCAGCCCGATACCTACGCCGACCCAGAGCGCCGAGGCAACAAACCGCCGGGTCGCCAGCGCCAACTCTTGCAGCCTGCTGCGCAGCGCCAGCCCCAGCAAAGCACAGGCGGCCGCACCCGCAGCGATAGCGGCCAGCCAGGTTGCGCCAGGCAGCACCGCCTGCTGTTGCAGCAACCAGATACCGCCGGCAAAGGCTATGACAAAAGGGCGCATGGCCCGGATTAAACCATGCGCCCGGACCCGCCCCTTGGAACGGGGCGGAAGTTCCTGCGTTCAGGTCTTCAGGGCGAGACTGATCTCGGCAAAGGTCTGGGCGATCTCGATGGTCTCCACCGGCTCGCCGAGCTGGCGCGCAAGCTGGGAACAGGAAAACAGTCCGCGCAGCACCTGGTTGCCGGCCGCGTCCTCATCCACCACCGCCGCATGCTGGCGCCCTTTGGACTTGAGCGTCGCCACGACATGCCCGACGTGCGCGTGCATCACGTCGTCCATGCTGATCACTTCGAGGCGGTCCTCCGGGGTCATGATGTCGCGCACCAGCGCATCGACGCGGGAAATGCCGCGGGCGTTGATGCATTGCAGGGTCTTCTCGCCCAGCAGGTCGTTCGAGGTGATGATGCCGAGAACATGATTCTCCTCGCTCATCACCAGCAGCAGATGCACCTTGCGCCGGCGCATGACGCGCGCCGCGGTGTCGACGCTGACATCGGGATCGATGGTGAAGGCGGTGACCTTCTGGAAATCGGTCATCACCGCCATCGCGGGGTCTTCGAAGCTGACCTTGGGCGGCAGGATCTGGCTGGGGGTATGGATGGTGGTACGTGACCGCAAGGGCCGATTGGGCAGGGCGGAATACTGGCGCATCGTGATCCTCCTTTGAATCGTTTCGGGCCAGCCTCTTCGGGCGGGTTTGACGCATTCTTCGCCCGAACCGCGCCTGCCGTCCAAACCATTTTTTTGATAAGGGCATTCAAGCGCCCGGAAATTCGCCCGGTCGGCAGAGCACACGCCACTGCGACTATGCAATGGACATCGATAGACCCGCAACGATTCCGGACAGGCTTGCACCTGTCGTTTGGGACAGGCGATGAGCGATAATGGTTCCGACATTTCAGGAGCCGCCATGCGCTACGCCATCCCCCCCGCCCCGATTCCCGCCGTGCCGGTCGACGGCAGCGACGACAGTTTTCCGGTGCGGCGCATCTACTGCGTCGGCCGCAACTACGCCGCGCATGCGCGCGAGATGGGCTCCGACCCGGACCGCGAGCCGCCCTTTTTCTTCTGCAAGCCGGCCGATGCCGTGGTGCCGGTAGCGCCGGGTGCCACGGCGGAAATCGCCTTCCCACCGCAGACCGCCAACTATCACCACGAAGTCGAACTCGTGGTGGCGATCGGCAAGCGCGGCAGCAACATTGCCAGGGAGGCCGCCGGCGACCATGTCTGGGGTTATGCAGTCGGCTTCGACATGACCCGGCGCGACCTGCAGTTCGCCTTGCGCGACAAGGGCCGGCCCTGGGAACTGGGCAAGTCCTTCGACCAGTCGGCGCCGATTGCGCCCATCGTTCCCGTCAGCCGCTGCGGCCACCCCGGCGCCGGCCGGGTCTGGCTCACGGTCAACGGCAAGACCAAACAGGAGGGCGACCTCGCCGACCTGATCTGGTCGGTGCCGGAAACCATCGCGCATCTTTCGCAATACTTCGAGCTATGCCCCGGCGACCTGATATTCACCGGCACACCGGAGGGCGTCGGCCCGGTGATGCGGGGCGACCTGATTGCAGGCGGCGTGGCAGGCGTCGGCGAACTGTCGATCCGCATCGTCTGAGGCGGCAGGGAGATCCGACAAAACCAGCCATGCGCCACCACATCCGCAAGATCCTGCCCGACCATGAAGTAGTCCGCGGCAACCGCTGGCTGGCGCCTTTCGAGAACACCCTGCTGCATCCGCGGCTGTGGCATATCAACCGCCGCTCGGCAGCCGGCGCCGTCGCGGCCGGGATGTTCTGCGGGCTGATTCCGGGGCCGTTTCAAATGCTCGGGGCGGCGATCTGCGCGGTGATTTTTCGCGTCAATCTGCCGCTGGCAATGCTGACCACCTTTTACAGCAATCCCTTCACCATCGTGCCGCTCTACATCGTCGCCTTTGCGCTGGGACAACTGGCGCTGCCGGGACCGGGCAAGCCCTTCGTCATGCCGCCCGAGTATGGCGAGGCGGGGTTCGTCGGCTGGACGCACGAATTGATCGCCTGGATGCTCGGCCTCGGCGCGCCATTGGCGCTGGGCCTGGTGCTGCTCGCCCTGGGACTGGCGCTGGCGAGCTATGTCCTGATCCGGATGGTCTGGCGAATCTACCTGGTCCGCGCCTGGCCTCTGCGGCGCCGGCGGCACCACACCGCATGAAGCCGTGGAGCAGACTTCTGGCTGGCATGGCCGGCTGAAGCCGGCCATGCAGCGCCACAGCTAAACCAGTACGCCATCCTGCAGATGCAGGACCCTGCCTGCCCGTGCCGCGAGGTCCAGGTCGTGGGTCACCAGAATCAGGGCCGCGCCGTGCTCGCGGCAGAGTTCCAGCAGCAGACCGAACACCGAATCGGCCGCGCCGCGATCCAGGTTGCCGGTCGGCTCGTCGGCCAGCAGGCAGTCCGGCCGAGTCACCAGGGCACGCGCCACCGCCACGCGCTGGCGCTCGCCGCCCGACAGTTCGCCGGGCCGGTGGCTCAGGCGATGGCCGAGGCCGACCCGATCCAGCACCGCGCTGGCCTGCTGTTCGGCTTCGGCGCGGTCCATGCGGCGGATCAAGAGCGGCATGGCGACATTTTCCACGGCAGTGAATTCCATCAGCAGATGGTGGAACTGATAGACGAAGCCCAGGCTGCGGTTGCGCAGACGCCCGCGCTGCGCCTCACCGACCTGCGCCAGGTCGTTGCCATGCAGCAGCACCGTGCCCGCGGTCGGCGTGTCGAGTCCGCCCAGCAGGTGCAACAAGGTGCTCTTGCCCGATCCGCTGGCACCGACGATCGCCACCGTGTCGCCAGCGCCAACTTTCAGATCGACAGCGGTCAGGACCGCTACCTGCGCCGCGCCCTGGCGAAAAATCTTGCTCAGGCCGTGGCACTCCAGCACCGTCTCCCGCAGCTCGCCTGCCGTCTCCAGATCACTCATAGCGCAGCGCCTCCGCAGGCTGCGTGCGCGAGGCGCGCCAACTCGGGTACAGGGTCGCCAGCAGCGTGAGGACGAAGGACACCACGGCGATGGTGCCGACGTCCGACCAGTGCAGGTCGGAAGGCAGTTCGCTGATGTAATACACGTCCTTGGCGAGGAACTGCAGCCCCAGCAGGCGTTCCAGCGCCGGCACCACGACGTCGATGTTCAGTGCCAGGGCCACGCCTCCGGCGATGCCGGTGGCCAGGCCGACCGTGCCTATCAGGATGCCCTGCACGATGAACACGGCCATGATGCTCTGCGGACTGGCACCCAGAGTGCGCAGGATGGCGATGTCGGCGCGCTTGTCGGTGACGGCCATGACCAGGGTCGACACGATATTGAAGGCGGCGACGGCAACGATCAGCAGCAGGATCAGGAACATCATGCGCTTTTCGATTTCGACGGCGCGGAAGAAATTGGCGTGGCTGCGGGTCCAGTCGCTGACCCAGGCGTCCATGGGGAGGAAACGCAGCAATTCGCGGCCGATCCGCGGCGCGGCGAACAGGTCGTCGACCTTGAGCCGCACGCCGCTGACGCGCTCGTCCATGCGGTAGAGCTTTTGCGCGTCGCTCATGTGGATCAGGGCCAGGCCCGAATCGAACTCGAACATGCCGGCCTCGAAAATGCCCACCACGCGGAACTGCTTGACCCGCGGCAGGATCGCCGCCGGCGTCACCAAGCCCTGCGGCGCCAGCAGCGTCACCTTGTCGCCGGTGGTGGCGCGCAGCGCGCGCGCCAGTTCGCTGCCGAGCACGATGCCGAATTCGCCCGGCAGCAACTGCGTGAGCTTGCCCGACTTCATGTAGCGGGCGAAATCCGCGACCTTGTCTTCGGCCTCGGGCAGGATGCCGCGCACCATCATGCCGCGCACCTGGCCGTCGTAACTCAGCATGCCCTGCGCCTGCACGTAGGGCGCGGCGGCCTTTACCCGCGGATGCTGGGCGACGCCCTGCACCACCTTGCTCCAGTCGGCCAGTTCGCCGCTGTCGCTGCTGACCTGGACATGGGAAACCACGCCCAGAATCCGCTCGCGCAATTCCTTCTGGAAGCCGTTCATGACAGACAGCACCACGATCAGCGCGGCGACCCCGAGCGCCAGGCCGGCCATGGAAATCAGCGCGATGAAGGATATGAAGCGGTTGGCGGCGCCTTCGCGCGGCTGGGCGCGCGTGTAACGCAGGCCGATGAGGAGTTCGTAGTTCATACCTGTTTTTGGCTATTCGGATTCCGTGATTGAAAATGCATTGTGCTGCGTACAAATGCTACTGGCTTGCGTCCGTGACTGACTGAGTGACTCTTTCGTGCCAAGAGCAGACATCGAATTGTCGATAAAGCGGTTGTTCAGGAAGTGTTGCCAATATCCTGCGGCATGAGCGATCATCTCTACATCCGCAGCGGTATCCCGGACTCGAGCACTTGCACTTTCTCGTATCCATTCCTTGACAGAAGCACTTTCAAAGCATTGAACTCCGCTTCGGGATCTCGGCATGGTCCAACTGTAATTGTCCTCAACGGAAGTCGATTTTTCTCCAAGAACTCAATCTTCACAAATGGAGTCAAGCCGAATTGACCGTGCCTGAATTCGGTATTCAAAACAAGTTCTGTTCTGCCCGGCTGGTAAATCTGCCGATACTCGTGTTCTTCCTTGAAGCCTTCATGTTTCAAAATACAGGCAACGCTGTTCAGTGTAGCCGCTACCATGCCAGACACATAGCCCACCTCAACCTCACCGAAGGAATGGCAACCAAAGTATTCGTCGACTTTTCCAAGCAAGAAATCGAGGACTGACTTGGCGATATCATCCCGGTAGATGACTTGTTCCAGTATTGGCATTCTGTCGTCAACCGTAGCCATTTGCCCTGTTTCAAATCCCAAGCTGTAACCCACGCGGTCGCCCGTGTAATTTCGCCACTGACTTAGCAGGTTTCTCTCTGTTGAATAGCAAGCAACGTAGGTGTCAACACTGCGGAACGTCGAGAGCGCTTTTTCAATTAGTTGCTTTGTCGAATTTGGAAGATTGGCACGCACATGATTAACGACTAACTCATGCCCGTATCGGTTTTCACTTGCATCATTCAGTTTGCCAACATGTGTTGCCCAAATGCATCCTGAAGTGATAATGCCGATTAGACCTGCCACATCTGTGTAGTGATAAATAACTGTAGAAGGATGATCGTTGATTAGGCGCGCCAACTCGACCCTGACCAATTCGGCCCATTGGTTCATGTCAGCCATTCTTCTCTCATATTCAATATTGTCCATTGCAATCAGACATCTCCTTATCCTTGATTTGTCATACTGACAGATCAACTATGGCGTAACAATGATATCGCCTGCTCATGGCATCGCTCGCTCAGTTCGTCCTAATGGCTGCTAAGCTCAAGTTCTCGAAAAGCCGCTTCTGACCGATAGCGTCACGAGTGCAATCAATTGGCTATGCATATTTGCTATCGCTTCATACTTGAAGCGTGTTGTTTTTTCCAATTTCGGAACATCAGCTCGACCTCTTCCTGAAGGTTCGTGATGGCGCTGGCAAGCGCTTCGGTTTCGCTGCCGGAATATATAACGGGCATACCGTGATAATCGGCGTTATTGCGATCGCGATGCGCCTTCTCAAAAATCGGTTTGTCCTTCTCCGTTGCCGGGACGGCGTGTTCCAGTGACGCAAACAGGTTTTGCCGATGTCCGCCGCCATCGCCGGATCGATATCCCAATATCTTGAACGCTGCCAACGTAAATTGATGCCCTGCGTTGTATAACCCGGTGAATCGTCCCGATGCGGAAGTTTCCTTTAACCCTGCGTCATGCAGCGCATCACGAGCCTGGCTTATGTGGGTTTCGAGTTCGACGAGGCTCGGCTGGTGCGGGTGAAGAACCTTGGTGGTGAGCAGGTTGAGTAGATTCGACGGCTTCGAGACCATGAGCGCTGCCTTTCAGAAATATTTTTGGGCCGTCGATGATGCTCATCGCAAATGCATTGCCCGATCTTGCAAGGGCCTGAAATTCCTCGGCCCGAAAATGCTTTATGTTGACCGGCCGGCCTATTTGCTTCTCGATGTCCATCGCCCGATCGAGGGCGTCGCGATAACCTGTATCCGAAATGATCAGCACATCCACGTCGCTCTGCGCCGACTCCGTTCCTGTTGCTATTGATCCGAAGATCAGTGCCACGTCGATTGGCAGACCCTCGAGTGCCGACCTGACCACGTCGGCAACGCCAAAGGTTTTGCGCGCGAAACCGCATAGCTCCTCGAAGAGCGGGCACGCTCTGTTGGCCTGGAACTCATGAAGGTTTCCTCGCGCAACTTTGGTGACAATTCCTGATTCGACAAGCGTTTGCATTTCCCTTTGAATCGACGAGGCGTTAACGCCGGCGATTCTGGCGAGTTCGCGCAGATGTAGCGCGCGATCGGGTTGCGAAAACAAAACGCCCAGAATGCGCTGCTTGGTGCGAGGGAAAAGAGCGTCGGCAAGACTCACAAATTCGTTGCTGAATAGCGTACAAGTGTTGCAGATCATGCAACACCATGCCGCGCATGTCAAGCAAATGGAATGAACACACTTGCGCCGGATGCGGCGCCGGTGCCAAGACGCTCTCGGCTCGCCGGCATCGTAGCCTGTCGTCCAGGCGATCCCACAGTCGGGTTGGCGCCGCATGTTAACATCCACCCATGCTGACGCTCATCGTGCCTGGCCTTATCTGGACGCGCCAGGCGCTCGCAGACCTCACCTGTGACCTGCCCCTGCCCGCCTTCGCCACCCTGCTTGGGCGCGGCCGCCTGAGTCGGCGCCCGGCCCGCGACACCACCGCCATGCTCGCCGAATCGACCGGCCTTGCCGCCCCGCTGCCGGCAGCCGCGCTGCGCTGGTTCGCGCTGCGCGATCATCCAGGTGAAACGGACTAGCTGTGTCTCGACCCGGTGCGGCTGAACTTCCATGATCGCAGCCTGGTCGTCGATGATCCGCAGCAGTTGCGGCTGAGCAATGAGGAGGCGGCCGCGCTCGCCGCCGCGCTGGCGCCGACGCTTGCCGCGCTGGGCCGGATCGAAGTGATCGCGCCCGGCCACTGGAACCTGCGCCTGTCGGCCGGCGCTCCTGCCTTCCAGGCCCTGCCCGATGCCACCGGCCGTTCCGCCGCGCCCTTGCCGCCGGACCCGGCCTATGCGCCGTGGCGCCAGGCGCTCAACGAGGC
>JAXMJU010000108.1:0-5456 GCA_034376265.1 Sulfuritalea sp. | reverse complement strand
GTCATCGGGCAGCGGCACCTGGTCGCGGGCGAGGCGCAGGCGGTCGATCAGCAGGTTGCGCGCGACATGGAACAGCCAGGCGCGCGGGCTGTCGAGGCCGCATAGACCGTTGGGACGGCGCATGGCGCGCAGGAAAACCTCCTGCAGCAAATCGTCGCCTTCGGCCTCGCTGCGCGCGCGATGGCGCAGGAAGCGGCGCAGCTCGGCTTCGTGCGCCTTCCAGGCGTCGGTCAGGCAGCGCATGGTCCGTGCCGTGCGCAGCGCGGCGTCGATCCGAGACCGATTTCAGCCACGTTCGTACCAGCCCTTGCTGGCGTTGACCACCCTGACCACCAACAGCATCACCGGCACTTCGATCAGCACGCCGACCACGGTGGCCAGCGCGGCGCCGGACTCGAAGCCGAACAGGCTGATGGCGGCGGCCACCGCGAGTTCGAAGAAGTTGGAAGCGCCGATCAGGGCCGAGGGGCAGGCGACGTTGTGCTTCTCGCCGACGACGCGATTGAGCCAGTAGGCCAGCGCCGAATTGAAGAAGACCTGGATCAGGATCGGCACCGCCAGGAGCGCGATGATCAGCGGCTGGTCGATGATGGCCTTGCCCTGGAAGGCGAAAAGCAGCACCAGCGTCGCCAGCAGCGCGCCGATCGACCAGGGGCCGATTTTTTCCATGGTGGCGTCGAAATGCGTCTGTCCTTTTTTGAGCAGCGACTTGCGCCAGACCTGGGCCAGGATCACCGGGATCACGATGTAGAGCACCACCGAGGTGAACAGCGTGTCCCACGGCACGGTGATGGCCGAGATGCCGAGCAGGAAAGCCACCAGCGGGGCGAAGGCGACGATCATGATGCTGTCGTTCAAGGCCACCTGCGACAGCGTGAACAGCGGGTCGCCGTTGGTCAGCCGGCTCCAGACGAAGACCATCGCGGTGCAGGGCGCGGCGGCGAGCAGGATCAGGCCGGCGATGTAGCTGTCGAGCTGGTCGGCCGGCAGGTAGGGCGCGAAGACGTTGCGGATGAACAGCCAGGCCAGGAAGGCCATCGAGAAGGGTTTCACCAGCCAGTTCACGAACAGCGTCACGCCGATGCCTTTGACATGATTGCGGACTTCGTGCAACGCGCCGAAATCCACCTTGACCAGCATCGGGATGATCATGACCCAGATCAGCAGGCCGACCGGCAGGTTGACCCGCGCCACTTCGAGTTTGCCCAGCATCTGGAAAGGCGCCGGCAGCCATTGCCCGAGCGCGATGCCGGCGACGATGCAGAGAAAAACCCAGACCGTCAGGTAGCGCTCGAAGCCGGACATTGGCGCGCCGGCCGACTGCTTGATGGCGACTTCGCATTGGGCGGACATGGTTCAGTCTCCCGTGTGAATGCGCCGTGCCGCGGCGAGCGCTTCTTCGCGACTCATGCTTTCCAGCGGCAGGGCGAGGAAGGCTTCGATGCGTTGCCTGAGCGACTGGTAAGCCTGCTCGAAAGCCGCGCGCCGCGCTGCCATGGGTTCGACGTGCGCCGGGTCGGGTATGGCCCAGTGCGCGGTGGCCGGGTGGCCGGGCCAGACCGGGCAGGTTTCCTGCGCGGCATTGCCGCAGACCGTGAAGATGAAATCAAGAGTTGGCGCTTGCCGGCCCGCGAAGCTGAATCCCTGGCAGACAGCGTCCGGTATGGCAAATTCATCCCACGACTTGCTGCGTGCGCCATCGCAGGGCACGCCGTGCTTCGCCAGGGTTTCCAGCGCCACCGGATTGACCGCGCCGCCCGGCTTGCTGCCCGCGGAATACGCCTCGATGCGGCCATGGCCGAGATGCTTGAACAGCATTTCGCCGAGTATGCTGCGCGCCGAATTGCCGGTGCACAGCACCAGCACCTTGAAGGTTCTGCTCATCGCCGCTTTTTCCTCACAGCTCGAAATCGGCGTCGAAGGGCTTGCCGCCCTTGACCACCGGCAGGGTCAGCGTGCGATCCCAGTCGCTCCAGCCGCCGTTGTAGACGCGCACGTCCTTGTAGCCCAGGGCTTTCAGTTGCAGCCAGGCCAGGGTGGAGCGGAAGCCGTCGTGGCAGTAGGTGATGACGGTGCCGCTGGGCACATCCTTGTACATCGCGGCCAGTTCGGCGAGCGACTTCCACTGCTGCGACTGGCCGTCCACGCCCTGCAGGCTGACGATGTTGATGGCGCCGGGAATGTGCCCGCCCTGCACCGAATGCTGGATCCGGCTGCTGTCGTACATGTCCGCCGGACGCGCGTCGAGCAGCGTGACGTTCGGCTCGCGTGCCGCGACGATACGGCGATAGACATCGGTCCAGCCGATCATCGCGGCGGCTGGCGCGGCCTTGAGCCTGACCTTGCCCGTGGCACGCGGCGGCGTCGGCGTTTTGCTCAGTTCGTTGAAGCCGGTCCAGCCGATGGTGCCGCCGTCGAGCAGTTTGACGCGCTGCATGTCGAAGCCGTAGAGATCGAGCAGGAACATCACGCGCGAAGCCAGCGCGGTGGAGGAATCGTCATAGACCACGACGGTCGAATCGTCGTTCACGCCCCAGCGCCGCAGCGCGGCCTGGAAGGCGGCGCGCGTGGGAAAGCGCATGATCGGCATCTCGTCATTGGCGCCGAGGTCGGCGAAGCGCTGCACCTGCACGGCGCCGGCAATGTGGCCGACGGTGGTGTGGCGATGCGGGTGGTAACGCACTTCGAGCACCACCAGCTTCGGGTCTTTCAGCCGCTCCGCGAGCCAGTCGGCATCGACCAGGAAATCGGGCCTGTCGGCGGCGAAAGCGGCAGGAACGACCAGGTTCAGCACGACAGCGAACAGCAGGGCAAACAGCTTGTGCATCAAAGTCTCCAGGTTCAATCGGCGCAGCGTGCGGCACGGCCGGACATGATCTTGAGGCGCTTCACGTCGGCCTTGAATTCGGGCACGGCCCCCGTCGCCAGCGGGCCGAGCAGCGCCGCGGTCCAGGCCGGCAGCTTCGCCATGCGGTAATGCATCCAGGTGCCTTCGCGGCGGGATGTCACCAGGCCGGCGCCCTTCATGACGCCCAGGTGGCGCGAGATCTTGGGCTGGATTTCTTCGAGCGCGGTGGTCAGCTCGCAGACGCAAAGGTCTTCCCGCGCCAGCAGCAGGGCCAGAATGCGTCGCCGCGTCGGGTCGGCGAGGGTGTCGAACAGGGCTTGGGCTTCCATCGCGGCGAATATACACGATGGCAGATATATGCGGAAGCGTATGAAAGGCTGCCGTCGATTTCTTGATTCGCGGCAGCCCGCAGCTTCAGGAAATGTCGCGCCCCTCGCCGGCCTCCTCGACTGTCCTGCCGTCGCGGATGTGATAAATGCGCTTGAAGATGGGGATGATCTTCTCGTCGTGGGTGACGACGATGATCGCGGTCTGGTACTGGCTGGCCATCTGGTTGAGGATGCGCATCACGGCCAGCGCGCGCTGGCTGTCGAGCGGCGCCGTGGGTTCGTCGGCGAGGATCACCGGCGGCTGGTTGGCCAGGGCGCGCGCGATCGACACGCGCTGCTGCTCGCCGCCCGAGAGCTCGCTGGCCTGCGCCTTCGCGCGATGGGCGACGTCGAGCGCCTGCAGCAGTTCCAGCGCACGCGCACGCGAGACCCCGTTGGCGCGGCCGGCCAGCATCGGCAGCAGGGCCACGTTGTCGGTGACGTCGAGAAAGGGAATCAGGTAGGGCGCCTGGAAGATGAAGCCGATGCGGTCGCGGCGCAGCGCGCGCAGGTCTTTGGTTTTCCAGCCGCCCTGCGCGCTGTCGTAGATCACTTCGCCGCCCAGGGTCATGCGCCCGCGCGTGGGTTCGATCACGGCGCCGAGGCACTTGAGCAGCGTGGTCTTGCCCGAGCCGCTGGGGCCGACCAGGCCGACCACCTCGCCCGGCGCGATGCTCATGTTCACGTCCTTCAGCGCATCGACAGCGGTATCGCCCGCGCCGTAACGCTTGCTGAGGCCTTCGATGTGGATGCCCTCGTCCATCTCAGAGCTTGTGAAGAAATCGTAGCGAGCGGGCCGCAGCGGGGTGCGGCCGGAGCGCAGCTACCGGAATGTACGTTTCTGTACATGAGGATAGCGAGCACCGCCCAATCCCCGATCCGGCACGCGCAGTAGATTTATTCATAAGCTCTCAGCCCCCGATCGCTTCGGCCGGATCGACCTTCAGCGCGGCGCGGATCGCCAGCGTGCTGGCCAGCGTGCACACCAGCATGACGACGATGAAGGCGCGCAGGGCGTCGCCGCTTTCCAGCAGCACGTATTTCGGGAAGGCCGGCGCCCACAGCGTGGCCGCGATCTTGCCGACGACGAAGCCGATCAGGCCGAGGCCCAGCGCCTGCTGCAGGATCATGCCGGCGATGCTGCGGTTGCGCGTGCCGATCAGCTTGAGCACCGCTATTTCGCGGATCTTGCCCAGGGTCATGGTGTAGATGATGAAGGCGACGATGGCGGCGCTGACGACAGTCAGGATTGCGAGGAACATGCCGATCTGCTTGGCCGAGGTGGCGATCAGCTTGGCCACCAGGATCTCTTCCATCTGCACGCGGGTGTAGGCCTGCAGATGCTTCCAGCGGCGGATCTCCTGCGCCACGGTTTCCGCCGTGCTGCCAGCGCCAACTTTCACCAGCACCGCATTGACGCTGCGATTGACGGTCTGCACGGCATTCACGGCGTCGAGCAGGCCGGGCACGCCGGGGCGATTCAGCGCCGGGTTGGCGGCGGTGCGCGCGCGGTCGGTGATGATGGCGTCGTTGTCCTTGAGGAACTGCGCTTCCTGCGCATCCTTGAGCGGGATGAAGACCATCGGGTCGCCGCCGGACGACACGGTACGCTGCGTCAGGCCGACCACCTCGTAGTCGTGGCGCCGGATGCGGATGCGCTCGCCGAGACGGAAGCCGGCCTTGACGTCGGCGATGGCCTCGTAATGACCGCGCAGCAGGCGCCGCCCCGCTACCAGATAGGTCGGCTCGCCGGGCTGGCCCGGCTCGAAGCCGACCACCATGCTGCGACTCTCGCGGGCGCCATGCAGCACCTGCATGGTCAGGTAGGTGACATTGGCGGCCTGGGCCACGCCGGGCAGTCCGAGCACGCCGCGGTAGACGTCGTCCCTGATGTTCGAGGCTTCGGCGTAGGGTCCCTGCGTGTCCTTCTGCACCACCCAGATGTCGGCCCCGCTGTTGCTCAGCAATACCTGCGCGTCATCGACCATGCCGCGATAGACGCCGGCCATGGTCAGCGTGGCGCCGATCAGCAGACCGAGGCCGATCCCGGTGAGGACGAACTTGCCCCAGGAATGCAGGATGTCGCGACCGGCGAGGCTGATCATGGCTGACTCAGGAGCCGTTGGCGGCGATCGCCTGAACGACCCGAATCCGGCTCTGTTCGCCGATCTCCCGTTCGCTATGCACGATCACCGCATCGCCTTCCTGGAGGCCTTCGAGTATCTGCACCTTGCCGTCGG
>JAXMJU010000107.1:0-3066 GCA_034376265.1 Sulfuritalea sp. | reverse complement strand
GGCGCCGCGTGGCGCCGTGCCTTTCATGGGGCGGGCGACCAGGGTGCTGCCGCTTCGCTCGACGAACAGTTCCGGCGACAGGGAAAGCACCGTCCGCCCTGGGAGCCGCAGGTAGGCGCCATGGGGAACCGGCTGCGTCATGCGCAGCCGGGCGTAGAGGGCCAGCGGATCGCCGAAATGGCGGAACGCGATCGGATAGGTGTAATTGACCTGATAGCAGTCGCCGTCGGCAATGTAGGCCAAAATCCTCCGGATCGCTGTCAGGTAGTCGGCTTCCTCGACGAGGGGCTGCAGGTCGGCGACGCCACAGATGCGATCCTTTTTGTCCAGCGCGGCCTCGTGGGCCGCGAGCATGGCGGCGACCATCGCCCCAGACAGGTGTTCGGCCCGGCGAAACACCATCGCGACCAGGAGCGGGGTACCGTCGGGGCGCGTCGCTGCGGCGGTTTTCGGCACCAGGTGATAACCGAGTTCGTATTCGGCCGCGATGGTGACCCAACGACCGGCGGTGGTGACATGCTCGATGCGTGCCAGCGCGGCCGCCACATCCTCGGGCTTCAGGCAGGTGATGACTTCGTCGAGTTCGTGCAGAAGCAGCGAGCGGGCCTGCGGCGGCGGGCTGTGGCTGTCGTCGAACAGGGCGAACGGGCCGTCGGGCAGGGGTACGCCGGCCATCTTCGTTCTCAGTCCCTGTCCAGCGACGTGCGGCATGGTCGGCGGGGAGCGCCCGTACCCGAATGCTCAACCCTGCACATAGCCGAATTCGATCGTCATCGGTTCGCGCAGCGGGCCGCTGCGATCGAGGGCGAGGCGGGTGGTCGGCTGGTCCAGGCAACCGCCGACCCAGTCGCGGATCGGTCCGACGCCGGGTATTACGCAACGAGGCGCGATTTCCTGCAAGGGGCGCAGCACGAATGCCCGTTCATGGGCGCGCGGATGAGGCAGAACCAGGTCATCGCCGGCGAGGCGGAGATCCCCGTAGAGCAGGATATCCAGATCAAGGGTCCGTGGACTGTTTCTGAATTCGCGGATCCTGCCGTGGTGCGACTCGATGCGCTGCAGCGCATCGAGCAATGCGAGAGGAGCCAGGGAAGTACGAATCTCCGCGACCGCGTTGATGAAGTCCGGCTGCGCGGCATAGCCGACGGGTGCGGTGCGATACAGGGAGGAGCACTTCCGCATTCGCACCCCGCGGATGCCGGCGAGCTCTTCGAGGGCCGACAGGACCTGGGCGACCGGATCGCCCAGGTTGCTGCCGATACCGATGTAGCTGCGATGGGTGCCGATGAGCGTGGACATTTCGTGCGCCGATCGGCTACAAGAACTGTTCGCGGTGCTGGTGGAGCGCATTGCGCACGATGCCCCGGAGTTCTTGGTCGCCCTCGTCATCGACATGGGCCAGCAGGGTGCGACGCATCTGGGGATTCCAGAACCGATTGATGTGCGTGGCGACGTCGGCTGTCGCCACGTCGCTGTCGGGCATGGCCTCGAAGAAGGTGCCAATTTGGTTGGCCATCTTGATCAGGAGGGGGATGTTCATTGGATAGGGTCCGTAGGAAATAGAAGTCTGTCACTTGCTGACCGGTGCGGTCTCGTCGCTGCGCAGTAGTTCCATTTGCTCGTCGTTGAAACGCCGGTAGCTGTACTGCCATTCGGAGGGTTGACTGACCTTGACCAGTTGCACGGCGGTCACCTTGTATTCGGGGCAGTTGGTGGCCCAGTCGGAATTGTCGGTGGTGATCACGTTGGCTCCCGATTCGGGGAAGTGGAAAGTCGTATAGACGACGCCCGGCTGCATGCGTCCGGACAGCGTTGCCCGCAACACCGTTTCGCCCGCCCGCGACGCGATTCCGACCCAGTCGCCGGCGCGGATGCCGCGCTCCTCGGCGTCGTGGGGGTGGATATCGAGAACATCCTCGCCGTAGAACTGCACGTTCTCGGTGCGCCGGGTTTGGGCGCCGACGTTGTACTGGGACAGGATGCGGCCGGTGGTCAACAGCAGCGGATACTTCGGTGTCACTTTCTCCTCGGTCGGCACGTACTGAGTGATGATGAAGCGGCCCTTGCCGCGCACGAAACCCTTCACGTGCATGGTCGGCGTCCCTTCCGGCGCAGTGTCGTTACAGGGCCACTGGATGCTGCCGAGTTCCTCGAGGCGCGCGTAGCTGACGCCGGCGAAGGTGGGCGTCAGGCGCGCGATCTCGTCCATGATCCGGGAAGGGTGCTCGTAGTCCATCGCATAGCCGAGCGCCTTGGCAAGTGCCATAGTGACTTCCCAGTCGGCCTTGCCACTCCGTGGGGGCATGGCGCGGCGCACGCGCGAAATGCGCCGCTCGGCGTTGGTGAAAGTGCCATCCTTTTCGAGGAACGTCGCCCCGGGCAAAAAGACGTGGGCGTACTTGGCGGTCTCGTTGAGGAAGATGTCCTGGATCACAACGCACTCCATGGCTTCCATCGCCGCCGTCACGTGCTGGGTGTTCGGATCCGATTGGACGATATCCTCGCCCTGGCAGTAGAGCCCCTTGAAGCTGCCGTCGAGGGCCGCCTCGAACATGTTGGGAATGCGCAGCCCAGGCTCCGCCTGCAAGGTCACGCCCCAGTCGGCCTCGAACAGCGAGCGCGTGGTGGTATCGGAGATGTGCCGGTAGCCGGGCAGTTCGTGGGGAAAGGAACCCATGTCGCAGGACCCCTGGACGTTGTTCTGGCCCCGCAGCGGATTGACGCCGACGCCGATGCGGCCGACGTTGCCGGTGGCCATCGCCAGGTTGGCAATCCCTATCACCGTGGTGGAACCCTGCGAGTGCTCGGTGACGCCAAGGCCGTAATAGATCGCCGCATTGCCGCCGGTGGCGTAAAGGCGCGCTGCTGCCCGCAGGTCCGCCGCCGGCACGCCCGTGGCCGCTGCCAGGGCCTCCGGAGAATTTCCGGGCCGGGCAACGAATTCGCGCCATTCGCCGAATGCCTTCGTCTCGCAGCGCTCGGCGATGAAGGATTCATTCAGCAGGCCTTCAGTCACGATGACGTGGGCCATCGCCGTCACCAAGGCGACGTTGGTCCCGGGGCGCA
>JAXMJU010000106.1:0-5834 GCA_034376265.1 Sulfuritalea sp. | reverse complement strand
GCAGACTGCCAACAGCTTGCCGGTGCGTCGCGCTTGAGCCAGACCGATCCGCAAGCGGTCGGCGAACAGCACCCGGTTCGGCAATTGGGTCAGCGTGTCGTAGTACGCCATGCGCTCCAGCCGATGCTGGCGTTCCTTCAGGTCAGCGATGTCGGAATAGGCCCCGACGTAGTTGCGCGTCCGCCCATCGGCGCCGCGAATGGCGAAAAGGGTCAGCAGTTCGGCGTAGATTTCGCCGCTCTTGCGACGGTTCCAGATTTCCCCGCGCCAGACGCCCTCCCGCGTCACGGCGGCCCAAAGGGCTGCGTAGAACTCGGGCGAATGGCGTCCGGACTGAAGCAGGCGTGGATTGTTGCCCACCACTTCGGCGGCCGCATACCCGGTGATTCGGGTGAAGGCGTCATTAACCTGGAGAATCAGCCCCGCCCGGTCGGTGATCACGATGCCGTCATGGGCGTATTCGAATACGCTGGCCGCCAGTTGCCGCCTCTGCGCGTTGGCCCCGCGGATAGTCTCCGGTACACGCCGGCTTCGATCCCGTATCAAGACGCCTCCCGTCGATTCCGTTTCCGTACCACGCCATAAATGAGTCGTAAAAGCCGTGGCTATATAAGGATCATAACGCCACGATTGACTTTATGCCAAGCCAAGCGTCCAAACCCGACAATGCTCTCGTCCTGCTCGGTGCAGCGATGCGTTCCTTGCGTAAGGAAAAGAAAATCTCCCAGGAGACTCTCGCCTACCTGGCGGAAATCGACCGCAGCCACATGGGGAAAATCGAACGCGGCGAACGCAACGTGACGGTCCTCAATGTCATCAAGATTGCCCGCGCTTTGAATTGCCGCCCTTCGGAACTGTTTGCCCAAGCCGGACTTTAAACGCAATGGCATGAACCGATACTAAGAATTCCTTAGTTACCAGTCAATCTGAAATGCATGAGTCTCGGGGAATTCATCCCTCCCAAGACTCATGTCCGATACGACGATTTTTTCCAGGCGCTTGCGGGAAGCCCGTTTGCGTTCCGGGCTCTCGCAAATGGCGCTGGGCGTGGCGGCGGGAATCGATGAATCCTCCGCCAGTCCGCGAATAAACCAGTACGAGCGGGGCAAGCATCACCCGGATGCCTTGACGGCGGCGCGGTTGGCGCGGGTATTGAAAGTGCCTTCCGCGTATTTTGCGGCCGAAGACGACGATCTCGCGGAACTGCTGGCCCTCTGGGACGGGCTGGAGCCCGAACAGAAACGCCGCCTCCTTGTGTCAGTCCGGGAAATGTCCTCGTCCTGAAGCGGCAGATCGCCGTCGTTTGCGTTCAGATCGCGGCTTCGTTCGCCTCGCCGGTGCGGATGCGCACGACCTGTTCGACCGCCGAAACGAAAATCTTGCCGTCGCCGATCTTGCCGGTGCGCGCCGCCTTGATGATGGCCTCGATGGCCGGTTCCACGGTCTCTTCGGCGACGACGATCTCGATCTTGATCTTGGGCAGGAAATCGACCACGTACTCGGCGCCGCGATACAACTCGGTGTGTCCCTTCTGGCGGCCGAAACCCTTGACCTCGGTGACGGTCAGTCCCGTCACGCCTACTTCCGACAGCGCTTCGCGAACTTCGTCGAGCTTGAACGGCTTGATGATGGCTTCGATTTTCTTCATGTCTGGTTTCCCTCGATTCAGTATTCGTCCGGATAGCGCGATGTTATCGGATAGCGCCAATCCTTGCCGAATCCGCGTTGCGTGACGCGAATCCCGACCGGCGCCTGGCGCCGCTTGTATTCGTTTTTCTTCAGCATGCCGACCACCTTGCGCACCTCCGCCTCGGGGTAGCCGCGGGCGATGATCTGGCGTGGGCTTTCGTCGCGCTCCATGTAGGCCTCGATGATGGCGTCGAGCACTTCATAGGACGGCAGGGTGTCCTGATCGGTCTGGCCAGGCTTGAGTTCGGCCGAGGGCGCGCGCGCGATGATGTTCTGCGGAATCACGTCGGAAACCGCGTTGCGCCAGCGCGCCAGGTCATAGACAAAAGTCTTCGCCACGTCCTTGATCACCGCGAAGCCGCCGGCCATGTCGCCGTAGAGCGTGGCGTAGCCGACCGCCATTTCGCTCTTGTTGCCGGTGGTCAGCACGATGCGCCCGGTGCGATTCGACAACGCCATCAGCAGCATGCCGCGGATGCGCGCCTGCAGGTTTTCGTCGGTGGTGTCCCAGGCCGGCTTTGGTCCGAGTTGCGCAAAAGTCGGCGCCAGCAGGACGGCGAATTGCTCCATCGCCGCCGCAATCGGTATCTCGTCGTATTGCACGCCAAGCCGCCGCACCATTTCGCGCGAGTCGTCGAGGCTCATCTGCGCGGTCCAGGGCGAGGGCATCATCACGCAGCGCACGCGCTCGGCACCCAGCGCATCGACCGCAATCGCCAGCGTCAGCGCCGAATCGATGCCGCCGGACAGGCCGATGATGGCGCCGGGAAAGCCGTTCTTGCCGAGGTAGTCGGCCACGCCGAGTTTCAGCGCGGCATAGACCTCCGCTTCGCGCGAAGGCGCCTCGGCGATGCGGCCCGGCAGCAGATTGCCGTCGGTATAATCGACGAATTCCAGGGCCTCGACGAAGGCCGGCAACTGGTGGGTGAGGCGGCCCTGTCCGTCCAGCGCGAAGGAGGCGCCGTCGAACACCAGTTCATCCTGGCCGCCGACCAGGTTGGCGTAGATCACCGGTTTGCCGGTGGCGGCCACGCGGTCGCGCAGCACCTCATAGCGCCGCGCCTGCTTGTTCATGTGGAAGGGCGAGGCGTTGAGCGTCAGGATCAGTTCCGCCCCGGCCACGGCGGCCGCTTCGGTGGCGCCGTACTCCCAGACGTCGGCGCAGATCGCCAGGCCGCAGCGGACGCCTTTCAGCTCGATCACGCAGGGTTCGCGGCCTGCTGCGAAATAGCGCTCCTCGTCGAAGACTTCGTAGTTGGGCAGGCGATGCTTGCGGTAGGTCGCCGCCACCCGCCCCTTGCTCAGCAGGGAAGCCGCGTTGTAATACTTGCCGGCCGATTCTTCGGGATAGCCGATCACGATCGGCAGCACCGCGGCGCGGGCCAAAGCATCGAGCTGTGCCGCACAGGCGCGATAAAAATCCGGCCGCATCAGCAGATCTTCCGGCGGGTAGCCGGAGAGCGCCAGTTCCGGCGTCAGCAGTACGTCGGCATCCGCGTCACGGGCGCGGGCGGCGAACTCGAGAATCCGGGCGGAATTGCCGGCAAGGTCGCCGACGTGGGCGTTGAACTGGGCAATGGCTACGCGAAGGCGACTCATGGCCTAACTATAACGGATACCCGCGGATACCCGACCAAACGGCTTGCAGTGAAGACGGACGCGGCCTCGCCGCACCCGGCTCAGAACGCCGGTTTTTGTCCGGCTCAGAACGCCGGCTTCTCCTTGGCGCTCTCGTAAGCGGCGACGCCTTGCATGATTTCCTTCTTGGCGTCTTCGACGCCCAGCCAGCCCTGCACCTTGACGAACTTGCCGGGTTCGAGGTCCTTGTAGTGCTCGAAGAAATGCGAGATCTGGTCGAGCATGATCTGCGGCAGGTCGCGCGGGCTATCCACGTTGCGGTACATGGGCGTCAGCTTATCGACGGGAACGGCCAGCAGTTTCGCGTCCTCGCCCGCCTCGTCGGTCATCTTCAGCATGCCGATCGGCCGGCAGCGCACCACCACGCCCGGCGGCAAAGCAAACTGCGACATCACCAGGACATCCACCGGGTCGCCGTCACCGGCGATGGTGTGCGGTATGTAGCCGTAGTTGCAGGGATAGTGCATGGCCGTGGACATGAAGCGATCGACGAATATCGCACCCGACTCCTTGTCCACTTCGTACTTGATCGGCTCGGAATGCATCGAAATCTCGATAACCACATTGAAATCATTCGGCAAATCCTTGCCGGAAGGAACGCGATCGAGACCCATGACTACTCCTTTTTGCTAAAGCGCGAATTATAGCGCCGCAAGATTTCGCCTTCCTGACGAAGGCGCGTGGCGGCCTCGCCACACATTGACCCGGCCGCTCGATACTCCTTGTTGACAAAATGGTTCCAATCATTGAGAATCATTCGCATTACGTTTCGCATTGATACCGAACCCGCCATGAAGACCGAAACCCAGCCGTTGAACACGAAGCCCGAGCCGCCGCCAAGCGCCGCCCGGACTCCACGTCCGCTGGACAGCGCGATGCTGCTCGGCAATCGCGACGAAGTCGAAATTGCCCATCAGGGTGAAATCTATCGCCTGCGCCGTACCCGGCAGGGCAAGCTGATTCTCACCAAATAAAAGCCAGGAGCACCTATGTACGTCTGTATCTGCAATGCGGTGACGGAGCGCGATATCGGCAGTGCTGTTGCCCAAGGCTGCTGCAGTCTGCGACAATTGCGCGAGCAACTCGGGGTTGGCGCCTGCTGCGGCCGCTGCACGGGTTGCGCGCGCGACGTGCTGAAAAATTCCCTGCACGCTCACACGCCCCATCGACCCGCTGCCGCCGGGCAACTGGCGGCGGCCTGAACGACGAGAGGCTCCCCATGAAAGGCGACAAGAAAGTCATCCAGCTCCTCAACAAGTGCCTGGTCAATGAGCTGACCGCGATCAACCAGTATTTCCTTCACGCCCGCATGTACAAGAACTGGGGCTTCGATGCCCTGGGCAAGCACGAGTACCAGGAATCCATCGAAGAGATGCACCATGCCGACCACCTGATCGAGCGCGTGCTGTTCCTCGAAGGCCTGCCCAACCTGCAGGCGCTGAACAAGCTGATCATCGGCGAGAACGTGCCCGAGTGCCTGGCCGGCGACCTGAAACTGGAGCAGGGCGCGCATGCCGACACCAAGGCGGCGATCACCTACTGCGAGAGCGTGCATGACTATGTCACGCGCGAGATTCTGGACGATATTCTCGAAGACACCGAAGAGCACATCGACTATCTCGAAACCCAGCTCGAATTGATCGAGAAAGTCGGCGTGCAGAACTACCTGCAGTCGGCGATGGGAGACTCGCCCAGCTCCTAGCACCCCACCCGGCGGCGCCCGCGCTCTAGCGAGCGCCGCCTTACCCAGCCAGCCAGCCGCGCCATCCCGAATGGCGGCAAGCCAGCCAGAGACGATTTTTGTTCACCTTTGGAGGTTTGCCATGTCGTTCCCGTTTCGCCCCCTCGCCTTCGCCGCGCTTGCCGCGACATCCCTTTCCGCCGCCGCCCTTGAATATCCCATCGGCGTGCCGCAGAACGTCGCCGGCATGGAAGTGGCCGCCGTCTATCTGCAAGCCGTCGAGATGGAGCCCGAAGGCCACATGCGGAAGGCATCGGAGTCGGACATCCACCTCGAAGCCGACATCCACGCCCTCGACAATAATGCCAACGGCTTACCCGAGGGCTTCTGGGTGCCCCACCTGCTGGTCAAGTACGAGCTGACCAAGCTGCCCTCCGGCGAAGTCATCAAGGGCGACATGATGCCGATGGTGGCCAGCGACGGCCCGCACTACGGCGACAACGTCAAGCTCAAGGGGCCGGGCAAGTACAAGGTGAAGTTCACCGTCTATCCGCCCAATGCAAAGGAGAACGCTGCCGGCAACATGTTCGGCCGCCACACCGACCGCGCCACCGGCGTGCGCCCCTGGTTCAAGCCGGTCGAAACCGAGTGGGAATTCACCTACGCCGGCGTCGGCAAGAAGGGCGGGTATTGAGATGATCTTCACCCGCAAGCTCGTGGTCGCGGCCATGGCGGCGGCCTTCGCCCTGCCCGCGCTGGCCGCCGACGACATGGCCGTCCTTAAAGCGGAACTGAAACGCCTCGCCGAGCGCATCGAGCACCTGGA
>JAXMJU010000105.1:0-3404 GCA_034376265.1 Sulfuritalea sp. | reverse complement strand
GAAATGCCTCGCCGCCGTCGCCCCTTGCCCCAGGCGGCGGCACAGGTTGCCCAGCGCGAAATGCGCCAGCGCGAAGTCCTGGTTGAGGTAGAGCGCCTGCTTGAGCGACGCCGCCGCCGCCGCGCCTTGCCCCTGCTCGGCGAGTACCGAGGCCAGCAGATAGCGCAGGCCGGGGTTTAACTTGTCGGCCGCCACCGCCGCCTCGCACCAGCGGCAGGCTTCGTCCAGCTTTCCTTGATTGGCGCAAGCCCGCGCCGCCAAGACCAGGGCCGGCACGTCGTCCGGCGCGGCGGCGGCGAGGACGTCGGCCGCCATGGCGTAGTCGCCCTGCGCGTAGCAGGCCAGGGCTTGCCGATAGGCCGCCGCGCCGGCCACTGCCGCAGGCGGCGCGGCGGGCTGGGTGCGTGCCAGCGGCAGGGGCGTGGTTGTGGCGAGCACGGCGGCTTGTTCCGTGCCGCGATCGGCAAGAGTTGGCGCTGGCGGCACGGCGAGCTCCGCCCAGGCCGGCACCGCATACGCCTCGGCAAGCATCATCTGCATCGCGGGCATCGTGGGACGGAGGGCCGCCGGTATCTCGCCCTTGCGATAGAGAAAGGCGCCCCTGAAACTGACCGGGACGAAGCCAGAAAACATCGTCGTGTTCGCCTCGGTCGAACTCACCACCAGCCAGCCGTCATCGGTCAAGGCGCGACGGAATTTGTCCAGCACCGCGCGCATCGAGTCGGCCTCGAAATACATCAGGACGTTGCGGCACAGCACGATATCCATGGCATTGGTATTGTTGACGAGCGCGGGATAGACATCGTCCACCAGATTCAGGTAATCGAAGCTGGCCAGCCGCCGCACCTGTGGCGCGAGCACATAAGTCCCCGCCCCGAACGGCGTGAAATATCCCTCGCGGAACCACGCCGGCGCGCCGCGGAACGACCACTCACGATATTCGCCGCGTATCGCCTTGGCGAGAAAGTGGGGATTGATGTCGGTGGCCAGCAGGGTGATGTTCCATTGCTCCAGGTCCGGCAGCAGCCGGCTCAACAACACCGCCACCGAATAGGGTTCTTCGCCGGTGCAGCAGCCGGCGCTCCAGATGCGCAGTTGCAGGCGGCCGGCGGCGCGGCGGGCGGCGATCAAGGCGGGCAGCACCTCGTCTTCCAGCGCGGCAAAGAACGCCGGCTCGCGGTAGAAATAGGTCTCGCCGACGGTGAGGTGGCTGGCGAGGATTTCCGCCTGGCGCCGGTTCTGCGGCGACGCCAGCAGCCACTGCATGCAGGCCCCGGCCCCGGCCAAGCCGAGTTCGGGCGCCGCCCGCTCCAGGCCACGCAGCATGTCCGGCCAGCGCTCGCGAGGGAAATGCAGCCCGATCCGGCTGGACAGGAAGCCGCTGAATTGCCGCAGGAGAAGATCAGAAATCGCGGTGGCCATAGCGTTTCAATTGGCGGACGCGACAGGAGAGAGCGCCGCGTCGAGCGCACGCTCTTCGTCCAGCGAGAGGAAACTGTCCAGATCGTGAATCAGCACCATCCCGTCGGGACCCTTGACGATCCCCTTCACATGGCGCGTACCGGCGACCACGGTTTCGACGGCGACGAAATCCTTCTCCTCGCATTCGATCACGCCGCCGACCGCATCGACGATCATGGCCAGCATCCGCGTCGCGCCATGGGCGATCAGCAACTGGTCGTCAAGCCCGATTTCCCGCTCGGCCAGTCCAAAGCGCTTCCGCAGATTTATCACCGGCACGATGCGGCCCTGCACATTGACGACGCCGCAGACGATTTCCGGGGCCTGCGGCAAGGGTGTCGCGGCAACGGCGCGCACCGCTCTCGCCACCCGGTCCAGCGGCAAGGCGAGGGACAAGCCATCCAGGTTGAAGGCAACGAGGGCGCTCATACACATTCCGACATCAGTGGCTTTTGCCATTGGCAGCCACCGGTCGGCCTAAGCTCGCCGAAGAGAGCAACTCTTGAATTGAGTCCGCAATGGGGCGATGTCGGTAAGTTCATGGGACCTCCTGCAAATGAGGAAGCGGAGCGGTCAGCGCTACCCGCTGGTCTGCCAAGGAATCAGTATAGGCAAGTTATTCAATGAAAATAAGCACATTTTTAGGCATATATCCAAAGAGATATGCAGGATGGTATGTATCCATGCGGGTTAAAGACCGTGGAAACGCTATGCACACGGTCTCGCACATACGGCCGGTGCTTGCCGTCTCGCTAGCACCAACGTTCAGGGCCGGTCCGGATAAGAACTCAGGCAGTGTGGAAAAGCGCAAGCGTGACGAAGGCATCGGCGACCGCGGCATCAACTGTCGAGGAAGGCTGATGGAGATCGGCCGGGGCTTGCATAGGGCGGCTCTGCGGCGAGAACCGCGCGCCGGCTTCTCAGCGCGGCTTCTTGAGGAAGCTGCCGATGCGCGCGGCGATCTCGGGGCTGGTCTGGGTCAGGCCGGCGGCCAGCGATTCGACATAGAAGCCGTCGTCGGTGGACATATTGCTGATGCGCTGGATCGCGGTGACCATGGCGTAGTTGGCCATCGGCGTGTTCTCGGCGATGCGCGCAGCCAGTTCCAGCGCCTTGGCCATGCCCGCGCCCTCCTCCACCAGGTAGTGCGAGAGCCCCAGTTGCTGGCCCTCCTCGGCCTGGTAGATGCGCCCGGTCAGCATCATTTCGCACATGCGGCCCTGGCCGATGATGCGCGCCACGCGCACCGAGGCGCCGCCCCCGACGAAAATCCCGTGGCGGCCCTCCGGCAACTGGTAGATCGCCGATGGTTCGGCCACGCGCACATGGGTCGCCGTCGCCAGTTCCAGTCCGCCGCCGATGACCGCACCCTGCAGCACGGCGATCACCGGCGTGCCGGACATCTGGATGCGGCTGAACACGCGCTGCCAGCCCTGCGAATGCTTCATCACGGCAAAGGGTTCGCGGTGCTGGTGCTCGGAGAGGTCGAGTCCGGCGCAGAAATGCTTGCCCTCGCCGGCCAGGATGATTGCCCGCGTATCTTCCGGCGCGCCGTCCCAGGCCTTTTCCAGCGCCGTCAGCAGGCGGTCGCTGATCGCGTTGCGCTTGGCCGGCCGCGCCAGCGTGATGGTGTAGATGCCGTCCGCGAAAGCGGCTTTTACCAAGGATTCGGTCACTTCATGTCCTTCAGCTTGCGCCCAGGGTTATGACGCCGCTATCGACTTCGTCGGCATACAGATACAGCACCAGGTCGGCGCGACGCGTCAGCACCGCGCGCTGGTTGATGTAGCCCTTGTCGGTGATCTCGCCGGCCTCGGTCGAGGGCGGCTCCGCCATCAGCAGCAGCCGCGTCGGGTAGGTGCTGGAGCCGCCGCCTTCGCGCTTCATGCGCACCAGGCCCTCGCGCACCCGTTCCTTGACCGCCGGATGGCGCAGCACCTGGT
>JAXMJU010000104.1:0-20227 GCA_034376265.1 Sulfuritalea sp. | reverse complement strand
GTTCCACGTCCGCGTGTCCGCCAGGTAACTCTGCCCGGTGATGTTGGTGGTCGCGCCCAGAGGAGTACTCAGTGTTCCCGTGCCGCCCAGCGTCCCGCCTCCCCAGTTGAAGGTGCCTCCGCTCGGGATCGTGATCGTTCCGGTTCCCGTCAGCGTGCCGGCCGAGAGCGTGAGGCTGCCGAGCGTCAATGCGCTGTCAATGGCCAGCGTTCCCAAACTGTGCGCCAGCACCATGCTGCCACCCGTGGTCTGCGCATCGAGCACGTTGCTGGTGCCATTGATCGTTGCCGTGATACCGCTGCCGGCGTGCAGGGTAACGGTGCCGGCCGCCTGGGAAACGATGTTGCTGGCGCTGCCGCGCTGAATCGCACCGATTCCGTCGGGACTGATGAAGTCGGCATGCAGATTGATCGTCCCCGTCCCTGAAGACGTCAGGTTGGCGTTGACGTCAATGTTACGGTGCGCCTGGAGGGTCAGGGAATTGGCGCTGGCCCAACTCACCGGCGCATTGACGAATATGTCGCCGTTGCCGCCGGTCGAGGCGTCGGTCTGGATCGTCACGGAAGTGCCGGCCAGGTTGGTCTGTAGCGTCGTCGCGCCGATGCCGCTGATGGTCTGCGAACCGGAACCTGACGCGATTGTGAAGTCGAGCGGGTCAATCAGCCACGAGCCGCCGCCGGTCCTGACGCCGAAGCCGTCTTCGATCCTGACGGCAGCCGCCGACGTCTCGACGAAACCGCCACTGCCCGACTGGCCGTCGCCCTGCGCGCTGACCTCGCCGCGGGCACCAAGCTCGCCGCTGATCCGCCCGTTTTCGCTGGTAATCGCGGTGATGTTGCCGCCCGCCGTACCGTCAGCGCCAACTCTTGAGCTGTCCGTCAGTTCGATCCTTTTTGTCGCGCGCAGGAAAATCCGGCCACCTTCCTCGACTACGCTGCTGGCGTTCAGTTTGCCGCTGTTTTTTACCACCACGCCGGCGATGCCGATGCGCCCGGCTGCCGCGGCGATCTCGCCGAGGTTGGTGACGTTGCCCTCGGCGCCGGTGATCTCGACTTTGACGCCGGGAGAAGCGCTGTCGATCAGTTCCACTTTCTGCCCGGCAGCGAGAATGGTCTCACCCTGCGGCGTGGTGATGATGCCTTCGTTGCCGACAGTGCTGCCGATCAGGTAGACGCTGCCGCCCATCGGCGTGGTAATCGTTCCCTGATTGACGACCTTGCCGGCGCTGCCCAGGATGTCGTCGAACTTCATGCGGTTCGCCAGGAAGTCGGCATTGGTGACGCTCAGCGTACTAGCGACGAATGCGGCGGCGTCGATGCGGGCGCCCTGCCCTACGAAAATTCCGGCAGGATTGACCAGCCAGACTTTGCCGTTGGAGGTGAGGTTGCCGAGGATGACCGAGGGGTCGTTGGCCAGTACCCGGTTGAGGACGCTGCTGGACGCCGAAGGCTGGACAAACCGGGCGGTCTGCCCGGCGTCGATACTGAACTGCTGCCAGTTGATGATGGCGCCATTGCTGTTGGTGACGGTAAGGACGTTGCCGGCTTGCACAATGGATGCGGCACCATTGACCACCTGCGCACCGACCGGCAGGGCAAGGGCATCTGCCGTGGCAAAGCAGGCCGCAATGGCCAGGCAGCACAAGCGCTGACGCACTGGCAGGGAGCCAACCAGGGCATGTGACCAATGAGGGCGAACCGACTTCGACAAGGCCTGCCTCCCCTGCTACTGCGCCGCCAGTAAAAACGGGATATGCCACCTTCGAATGACGCAATTCAGATTAGTCCTAAAGCATTCGTATTTCAAGGAAATCCATCACGCGCATTGCGGCGGGCCTGCAGCGGAGGCACAGGCCAGGACAGTGGCGGCCTGACGCTAAAATAGGACGCTTGCCATCACCCGCAAACGCCAGCGTCCATGCGCCTGACCGACCTCAAACTTCCGCTCGATCACTCTGCCGATGAACTGCACCAGGCTATTCTCAGGCGCCTGGGCATCACCGCGAATGAACTGTCGGGCTATACCGTCTTTCGCCGCAGCTACGATGCGCGCAATCGCTCGGCCATCGTCTTCATCTACACCCTGGATGTCGAACTGAAGAACGAGGCCGCGCTGCGGAAGCGGCTGCGCGGCGACCGGCATGTCGGGCCGACGCCGGACACGGCCTATCATTTCGTCGCCCGTGCGCCGACCGAGCCTTTGCCGACGCGGCCGGTGGTGATCGGCAGCGGCCCCTGCGGCCTGTTCACCGGGCTGATCCTGGCGCAGATGGGCTTTCGGCCGCTGATCCTGGAACGCGGCAAGTCCGTGCGCGAGCGCACCCAGGACACCTGGGGTCTGTGGCGCAAGGGCCAGCTCAATCCGGAATCGAATGTGCAGTTCGGCGAGGGCGGCGCCGGTACCTTTTCCGACGGCAAGCTGTACAGCCAGATCAAGGACCCGCAGTTCCGCGGGCGCAAGGTGCTGACCGAATTCGTCAAGGCCGGCGCCCCGGCCGAAATCCTCTACGTCGCCAAGCCGCACATCGGTACCTTCAAGCTGGTGACCATGGTCGAGAACATGCGCGCCGAGATCGAAGCACTGGGCGGCGAAATCCGCTTCCAGAGCCGGGTCGAGGATATCGATATCCAACAGGGACAAGTGCGCGGCGTCAAGCTCGCTGACGGCGAGTACCTGGCCGCGAGCCATGTCGTGCTGGCGGTGGGCCACAGCGCGCGCGACACCTTCGAGATGCTGCATGGGCGCGGCGTGCATGTCGAGGCCAAGGCCTTCTCGATCGGCGTGCGCATCGAGCATCCGCAGTCGCTGATCGACCGCGCGCGCTTCGGCCCGAACGCTGGCAACCCGCTGCTCGGCGCGGCCGATTACAAGCTGGTGCATCACTGCGGCACCGGTCGCTCGGCCTACAGCTTCTGCATGTGCCCGGGCGGCACGGTGGTGGCGGCGACCTCGGAGCCGGGGCGCGTGGTGACCAACGGCATGAGCCAGTATTCGCGCAACGAACGCAACGCCAACAGCGCGCTGGTGGTCGGCGTCACGCCGGCCGACTATCCGGGCAGTGAAACTGATCCACTTGCTGGCATTGCCTTCCAGCGCCACTGGGAAAGCCTCGCTTTCGCGGCCGGCGGCGGCGACTACAAGGCCCCGGCGCAGCGCGTCGGCGACTTTCTCGCCGGGCGGCCGTCGACCGAACTCGGCGACGTGCAGCCGTCCTATACGCCGGGCGTGAAGATGACCAATCTTGCGCAGTGCTTGCCGGATTACGTAGTCGCCGCGCTGCGCGAATCGCTGCCGGCCTTCGGCCGCGAGATTCCCGGCTTCGCCATGGAAGACGCGCTGCTGACCGGGGTCGAGACGCGCACCTCGTCGCCGATCCGGATCACGCGCGACGAGGGTTTCCAAAGCCTCAACACGCGCGGCCTGTTTCCGGCCGGCGAAGGCGCCGGTTACGCCGGCGGCATCCTCTCGGCGGCGGTCGATGGCATCAAGGTGGCCGAAGCCGTGGCGCTCAGCCTGACCGCAACATCCCCTCAGCCTTCATAGCCATTCCAGTTCCCAGCGCACGCAGGGATCGAGCGCTGCCACCGCGTGAGCGGCGAAGCCTTGCAGGGCGGCGCGGTCGCCCGCCGCACGGCCGGCCAGCCAGCCGGCCAGAGGGCCTTGCGGATGGAAGTTCCATTCGGTGGGGGCGACGATGAAGTAGTCGGCAATGCGTTCCTCGGGCTCGCCATCGAGCACGATCTCGTGCATCAGCAGGCCGCGGGCGGTTTCGACCAGCGCCCGGCCTCTTCTCATCCCCACCGGCACCGCGCTCGCCGTACCGCCAGCGCCAACACTTGCGTGGTCTTGCGCCCAGTCGCGCAGCTCGGCCAGCCGCGCCAGCCAGCGCGCGGCGAAGGCGCCCGTTGCGGCCACACTGCCCGCCCCGCCCTGGCGCCTGGCGATGGCGCCGGTTTCGGCGGCGGCGCCCTGCCAGTGCGGACGCGCACAAAACCCGGCGTCGAGCTGCGGCCACAACGCCAGCGAGGCTCGCGCGTCCAGTGCCGGCAAACAGCGCGGCACGCCAACGGCGGCACCTTCCATTGCGCCCAACCGCCGGCACAGGCTTTCGATGCGCCGATCGGCCAGCAGCGCCGCGAGTTCGGCTCGCTGGCCGCCGGCGACCCAGCCCGCGGCGGCGACGAATTCGTCTTTCAGCGCGGGTTCACCCAACAGCGGCGGCAGGTCGAGCAGCCAGCGCCAGAGATGCTCGCGCAGCGCTTCGTGCTGGATCGCGGCATCGATCTGGGCCGGGAATTCCGCACCGCGCGCTGCCGCCAGCGCGAGTTCGGCGGCACGACCCTGAGCCTTGCCGCACAGCGCGAAGAGCAGCGGCACCAGGCGCACCGCGGCGCCGGCCGGACGGCCGCGCAGCGCCTGGGCGACCTGCGGACGTTCGCTGGCGACATTGACCGCGCCGATCCGCCCGTCGGCGCTGGCCAGGCTCAGCCTGACGCAGCCGGGATCGATCGCGGAACTCACGCCTGCGCCAGCGGCAGGCGCAGGCAAAACAGCGCGCCGCCTTTGGGATGGTTGCCGGCCGTCAGCTTGCCGCCATGGCGTTCGACGATGCCGTAGCTGATCGCCAGGCCCAGCCCGGTGCCGCGCCCGACCGGCTTGGTGGTGAAGAAGGGGTCGAACAGCTTGTCGAGGTTTTCCGCGGGAATGCCCGGCCCGCTGTCGCGGAACTCGATCACGGCCTCGCCCTCCTCGATGCTGCCGGAAATCTCCAGGCGCCGCTCGCGCGCGTTCTCGGTCGCGTCGGCCGCGTTCTGCACCAGGTTCATCACCACCTGCTGCAACTGGCCCGGCGAGCCGATCACGTCGAGCGCGGCGGGAAGGTTCAGCTTCACCTCGAACTGGTTCGCCGTGGCCTTGCATACCCATTGCACGGCGCGCTCGATGACTTCGACCAGGTCGAAGGCACGCCGCTCGTCGCGATCGGTGGCCGAGAAGCGCTTCAGCGCATCGACAATATCGCGCGTGCGCTCGGCGCCTTCCACGGTGCCGTCGATCAGCGAAGGCAGGTCGTCGAGCAGGCGGTCGATGCGCAGCTCGCTACGCAATGCCTCGCGCTGGTCCTGCGGCATCTCGCCATGCACCGCGGCGAGATAGCGCGCCAGGCGTTCGGCATAGCGCTTCATGGCCAGGGTGTTGCCGTAGACGAAGCTGATCGGATTGTTCAGTTCGTGCGCGACGCCGGCGACCAGCCGCCCCAGCGAGGCCATTTTCTCGGAATGGATCAACTGCTGCTGGGTAGTCTTGAGGTCTTCGTGGGCGCGCCGCAGGGCCTGGTAGGCGCGACGCAGTTCGCCCACCGGCCGGCCGGTGATGACCAGCCCGAGCATCTTGCCGATGCCGTTGTAGCGCGGCGTGCAGTTCAGCGAAACCGGGATCGCGCTGCCGTTGGCGGCCTTGAGCAGCATCTCGATGTCTTCCGCCGGTTGGCCGCCCTGGTCGGCGAACAGGCGTCCGGCGCGCTGGCGCGATTCCTCGTCGGCGAACAGGTCGAATACCGTGCGCCCGGGCAGCGCATCGGCATCGACGCCGAGCAGCGAGGCCAGCGCGGCATTCACGCTCTCGATCACCCCGGCGCGGCTGCAGACGATCAGCAGGTCGGACATCGACGTCAGCACCGAGGAGATGAACTGCTGGGTGTCCTCCAGCGTCGCGTTCTTTTCTTCCAGCGCGACTTCGTACTGCAGCAGGTCGTTATAGACCTCGTCCATTTTGCGGATCACGTCGAGCCAGATTGCATCCTCGGCCGAGGCGCCGGCGGCGGCCGCGAGCATCTCGACCGTGAGGACCGAACGGATCTCCCCGGGCGCGGCATGCGGCTCGGCAGTCGATGCGGTGACAGGTTTGCGGCTCATGGCGGCAATGTACCTCAGCGCGGGCGCGCCGGGCGCCTTCAGGCCGGCGCCAAGCGGCGATAGACCTGGCGGAAGCGGGCGTCCTGCACGATGCCGAAATCGCCCGGCGCGTACTGCAGCAGCCAGTCCTGCGCCGCACCCCGCAGCAGATCGCCGCCGGCACAGCGCGCCACGCTGAATGCCTGCATCATCTGGCGGGCGAAGACCGGCACCGGCCGGGCGCGATAGGCGCCGTCGGCGCCGGCCGGCAGCGGCGCCACGGGCTGGTACTTGGCCTCGAAGCGCTGACGGGAAACGCTCCAGCGGTCGCCGGTGGAACCGGTGATCAGGGCATCGCCCACGCTGTAGCGATTCGGTCCTTCGCGGCTGGCGAGTTCGCCGGCGGTCCGGGCAATGACCACGGCGACGACTTCGTCCTTGACATAAAGTGCGGCCGCGGCGTCGCGGCTCAGGTCGATATTCTTGAGTTCGGGCATGGCATTACGCAGGCTGGATGAAGGCTGAAGTGTCTCACAAGGCCCGCATAGCCCGCATCCCGATCGGGTAGCATTACAGGCATGTCTCATTTTCAATCTTCGATCGCCGCCCTGCGCTGGCTAGCGCTGAGCTTTTGCCTCCAGCTGCCGGGCGCCACGCTGCTTGCGGCGGAGCCGACCGGCGAGCCTTTGCGTATCGGCATACTGGCGTTTCGCGGCCAGGAAAAGGCCCTGGCCGAATGGCAGGGACACGCCGATTTCCTGGCGCAGAAGCTGGCACCCCACCGCTTCCAAATCGTGCCGCTGACGCTGGCCGAGTTCGGCCCGGCGCTGAACGCTGGCCGCATCGATCTGGTGATCACCAACACCGGCCATTACGTCGAGCTCGAAGCCGGCGGCCGGATTTCCCGCATCGCCACCATGCGCGTCGCCGGCCCCCAGGGCCCGGTGGATCGCTTCGGCGGCGTAGCGATCGCCCGTGCCGAGCGCAGCGACCTGAAAACTTACGCCGACCTGCGCGGCAAGCGCCTTGCGGTACCCGACGTGCACGGCTTCGGCGGCTGGCAGGTGCATCTGCGCGAAGCGCAGGCGGCCGGACTCGATCTCGGCAGCGAACTGGCCGAAATCCTCGAATTGCAATCCCATGACAAGGTCGTCGAAAGCGTGCTGAGCGGCCGCGCAGACGCCGGCTTCGTGCGCTCCGACCTGGTCGAATCGATGGCCGCGGCGGATAAGCTCAATCTGGCGCAACTGCGCGTCATCGGCGCCCGCCGCACGCCGAATTTTCCTTACTGGCACAGCACCCAGCTCTATCCGCACTGGGCCTTCGCCAAGGCCGAACATGTCTCCGAGGAACTCGCGCGCGACCTGCTGATCGCCTTGCTGAGCATGCGGCCCGACGATGCGGCGGCCGCCGCGGCCGGCATCTACGACTGGACCCTGCCGCAGAACTACCAGGCGGTGCATGATCTTTTCCTCGAATTCCGGCTCGGACCCTATGCCGACCTGCCGGTCAGGCTGGGCGACATCATGGCGCGCTATGGCCGGGCCATCGTCCTCGGCGCTGCGGCCTTCATCTCGCTGCTGCTGGCGGCGCTGTGGGCGATTGCCCGCAGCAACGGCGCACTGCGCCGCAGCAAGGAGAGGTTGCAGCTTGCCGCCGGCGTGTTCGAGCATGCGCAGGAGGGAATCATGATCACCGACGCCAAGGGCGACATCGTCGACGTCAACGATACCTTTCTGGCCTTGACCGGCTATTCGCGCGCGGAAGTCCAGGGGCGCAATCCGCGCTTCCTGGCGTCGGGCAAGCAGCGTCCCGAGTTTTATCGCGAGATGTGGCAAAGCCTGCTGAGCAAGGGCGTCTGGCGCGGTGAACTGATCAACCGGCGCAAGGACGGAAGCTGTTACGTGCAGCAGACCAGCATCTCGACGGTATACGACAAACACGGCCGGACCCGCCACTTCATCGGCCTTTCGAGCGACATCAGCGTGTTGCGGGAGTCGCAGGACCGCCTGGAGCAAATGGCCTATTTCGACGCATTGACCGGCCTGCCCAACCGCCGCATGCTTTCCGATCGTTTGCAACAGGCGATCGGACAGGCCCAGCGCACGGAAAAGTTGCTGGCGGTGTGCTACCTCGATCTGGACGACTTCAAGCCGATCAACGATACCTGGGGTCACGCCGCCGGCGACGGCCTGCTGATCGACGCGTCGCAACGCCTGCTGGGCAGCGTCCGTGCCGGCGATACCGTGAGCCGCCTGGGCGGCGACGAATTTGTCGTGCTGCTGGGCAACCTGGCGCATTTCGACGAATGCGATGTGGCGCTCGACCGCGTCCGCAGCGCCATGAGCAAACCCTTCATGCTCAGGAAAGGCGGGGCGGAAGGAGAAGCGGTAGGAGAGGCCCGCGTCTCGGCCAGCATCGGCGTGACCCTCTATCCGCTGGACGGCGCCGACCCGGATACCTTGATTCGTCATGCCGACCAGGCCATGTACCAGGCCAAGCAGGGCGGCAGGAACCGCTACACCCTGTTCGATACCGAGCACGACCGGCTTTCGAAAATCCGTCACGAATCGCTCAGAGATATCAAGGAAGCCATCGCCAAGAATCAATTGCGCCTGTATTTCCAGCCCAAGGTCAATATGCGCAACGGTCAGGTGATCGGTGCCGAGGCCCTGATGCGCTGGCAGCATCCCGAACGTGGATTGCTTGACCCGTCCGAGTTCTTGCCCGCGGTCGATCTGGTCGCGATGCACGGACCGCTGGGCGACTGGGTGTTGAGCAATGCCCTGCGCCAGATCGAGATCTGGGCCGCGGCCGGCCACCAGCTGTCGGTCAGCATCAATATCGACGCCGAGCAGCTGCGGACCACCGACTTCGTCGCCACGCTGCGCGCCGTACTGGCGCAGCATCCTGCCGTCATGCCCGGCTATCTGGAGCTGGAGATACTGGAAACCGCGGCACTGAACGACGTCGCCAAGGTGTCCCAGGTGATCGAGGCCTGCAGCGCGCTCGGCGTCAGTTTCGCCATCGACGACTTCGGCACCGGCTATTCCTCGCTCACCTATCTCAAACAATTGCAGGCCGACACGCTGAAGATCGACCAGTCCTTCATCCGCGACATGCTCGACGACCCGGACGATCTGTCGATTGTCGACAGCATCGTCGGCCTGGCCGCCGCCTTTCGCCGCACCGTGGTGGCGGAAGGCGTGGAAACCGTCGCTCACGGGCATCTCCTGCTCCAGCTCGGCTGCGATCTGGCGCAGGGTTTCGCCATCGCCCGGCCAATGCCGGCCGAGGAACTGCCGGGCTGGATCGCGACCTGGCGACAACCGCCCGAGTGGATGGACGTCGCGGTCTGGTCGCGCGAAGACCTGCCCTTGCTGACGGTCGAAGTCGACCATCTGCGCTGGATAGCCCTGCTCGATGCCGCGATCATGGCGCCGCCGGGGGAGGCCACCGTGCCGCCGCCGCTCGACCCGCACAATTGCCGCTTCGGGCATTGGCTGAACGCAGCCGGCCGCCAGCGTTATGGCCACTTCCGCGGCTTCGCGCAGCTGTTGCAGACGCATGAAGCCGTGCATGCGGCCGGCCGTCGGATCGACGATCTGGCGCGCCGGGACCGGACTGCCGCCCGCGCTCAACTTCCCGCCCTGCATGCGCGACGCGACGCGCTGCTGCAAGCGCTGGCGATGCTGCGCAACGAGGTCCATGCCAGCCATGCGGCGAAAGCTGCGATGCCCTGAACCCGGCCCGCGCGGCGAATCCGGTTTCCTTGATTTTGACCATGCTGATCGCCCCCTCAACACAGGGGAGAGTTCATCATGAATTACAAAAAGCTCTTTACCGGATTGTTTGCCGCCGCCGCCCTGTTGGTCTCCGCCGTGGCCAGCGCCCAGGCACCCGCGTACGGCATGGCGATCACCCTGGACCAGGCCAAGAAAGCCATGACCGCTGCGGAGGCCGAAGCGAAGAAGAACAGCCGGAATGTCGTCATCGCCAGCTGGTTCACCAACTGGTCGATGGCTTCCCACTGGCCGTCGCGGAAGTCGACGGATGGGTTGGCGAGGGCGATGCGGAGCCAGGAAAGGGCAGCGGTATGCGTGGTCATTTCTTGTTCAGTCGATTCTTGCCTGACGGCGGCAAATAATTCTCTCCACTGACAACGGCCTTCCCCGTCTTGCTCTCAAGCTCCAGTCGCGCACGCTTCGCGATGCGGCCCCCAGTCTTTGCCGCCGCCTCATTTTCTTCCATGCCGGTGGCGTCCGAATTTTCGGCAATCTGGCGAGTCGAGATATACGACGACGGCGAAGGTGGCTGGCTCCTGGAGGTGGTCGATGATTACGGCAACTCCACCGTTTGGGACGCGTCGTTTGCGATGGACCAGGAAGCACTCGACGAGGTACTGGAGACTATCGACGAGGAAGGACTGGATTCGTTGATTGGCTCACCCCCGGATGGGCAACAGATGATGGGGCTGAATCAACCTCTCTCGGAAACAGATTTTGGCGAACTTGACGACTTCCTTGCCAACGAGGCCAACGAGGATACGTCGATGGATGTCTCCACGCTGGAAGGCTTCCTGACCGCCATCGCCATCGGTCCCCGCATGGTGCCACCCTCGGACTGGCTGCCCTGGGTGTGGGACATGAAAGACGGAGAAGTCGAGGCCGGCTTTGCAAGCGAGGCGCAGGCCAGCCGGATCATGTCGCTCATCCTGCGGCACTACAACAGCGTGATTCATACATTCAACACCGATCCGGCCTCATTCGAGCCGATCTTCTGGCGAGGCATCCAATGGGGCGCTGCCGAGTGGAGTGAAGGCTTCATTACCGGCTTCATGTTCAACGAAGATGCGTGGAGTCTGCTATCCATGGGACAACCGACATGGTTCACACCATTTCTGCGCCTCGGTACCGACGAGGGTATCGACATTACCAGGAACGCGGGGGATGCCGAGACGTGGATGAACGGGATTGAACCGGCGCTCGTGAGAATCCACGCCTACTGGAAAGAGAAGCGTGGCAGCCAGACGGCTGGAATATTCAACGCCGACTTTCATCATCATGGTCAGAAGGAAATTGCACCGATCGTTCGTGGTAGCCCGAAGATTGGTCGCAACGATCCCAGTCCCTGCGGCAGTGGCAAGAAGTTCAAGAAGTGCTGCGGCGTGGATGGCGCTCCGTCATCGTTACATTGAAGCAGGAATTCAGCATGCACCAGGATCCATGACGAACGGATCGAAGCTGCGCTCGTCGCTTTGAAGAACAAGCTGCCAGGGTGAGAGGCCTCGCAATTTTCCGGGAATACTTTCCTCGCAACCATTCGCACCGTAACTAATATCATCAAAATATGCCGTATAAAGAATATATTGACAGTATGCGCTATAGAGCATATCGTACAAATATTCCTTATCAGAACTGAATGTGCTCCCATGGGTACCCCCATCACCACCACTGGACAACTGGCGCCACTCCTGCAGCGCTTGCGCAAGAATCAAGGCTTGTCGCAGGCTGGACTGGGTCAAAAGCTCGGGCTGTCGCAGGAGCGAATTTCCCGCATTGAGCGGTTCCCCGAAAAGGTTACCCTTGATCAGCTCCTGACGGTACTGATGGCGCTCGATGCCGAGCTTCAGGTGCTCCCACGGCACCCTCTGTCCGGAAAGACTGCGGTCACGAACACGGCCAGCGGCAAACTGTCCGGGGAGGAATGGTAATGGCAGGTCGCCCGTCGAAGTCCCACGCACTCGACGTCTGGATGAACGGTGAGCGGGTCGGCACATGGTCGCTATCGCCGCGCGACGGGCACGCGTTTGCGTACGCCGAGGCGTGGCTTGCCAATCCCCGTCGACGCCCGATCTCGCTGTCGCTCCCCCTCACCCGCGAAACAGATCCATTCCGCGGCGAGCTGGTCGAAGCTTACTTCGACAACCTGCTGCCGGACAGTCGCGACATCCGGACTCGGATCGCGCGGCGCTATGGGGTGAGCCCCACCCATGCTTTTCAACTGCTTGAGGCCATCGGTCGGGACTGCGTTGGCGCCGTGCAGCTTCTACCGACCAGCAGCCCGACGCCGGAGGTGCGGCGCATAGAGGCCCGGCCCCTCACCACGGCCCAAATCGTGGTGCTGCTGGACCAGACGCTAAGTGCTGCGCCCTTAGCCCCGGGCGAACAGGACAAGCTGCGCATCTCGCTCGCCGGCGCCCAGGAGAAGACCGCACTGCTTCTGCAAGACAACCAGTGGCAGCTCCCCCTGGGCACCACACCAACGACCCACATCCTCAAGTTGCCCCTTGGCAGAGTCGGCGCGGTACAGGCCGACTTCTCCACCTCGGTGGAGAACGAGTGGCTCTGCAGCCGCGTACTCCATGCCTTCGACTTGCCGGTCGCGCACTGCTGGATGGAGTCCTTCGGGCCGCACAAGGTGCTGGTTGTCGAGCGCTTCGACCGGCACCGGTTTCCCGACTGGTGGGCGAGGCTTCCCCAAGAGGATTTCTGCCAGGTGCTGGGGATTCCGCCCCAGCACAAGTACGAGAGCCACGGCGGGCCGGGTATCGATGCCATCCTCGACAAGCTGCGGGGCAGCCAGGAGGCCGAAGCCGACCGGCAACGCTTTCTCATGACCCAGCTCATCTTCTGGCTGCTGGGGGCGCCGGACGGCCACGCAAAGAACTTCAGCGTCTTCCTCGAACCCGAGGGACGCTTCCGACTGACACCGCTCTACGACGTGATGTCAGCCTGGCCGGTGACCGGCTCCGGGCAGAATCTTTTCAACCGCAAGAAGCTCAAGCTGGCCATGGCGTTGTGGGGCAAGAACAAGCACGACCTCATTGACGGCATCCAGCGACGGCACTGGAACGAGACGGCCAAACGCAATGCCATGGGCCCAAGTTTCGAGACGAGCATTGAGAAGGTACTGGCGGCGGTGCCTGCCGTGCTCGAAAAAGTTGCGTCAGAGCTACCACCAGGCTTTCCGGCAAAGGTGAGTGTCCCGATCCTTCAGGGCATTCAGGCGCAGGCCACACGACTCGCCGCGGTGCCCGCGCAGGCCGATGCACAGCGGTAATGCCATGGGAATGGAATCATAGCGATATCGTCGAAGTCATTTATGGCGTAATGCGTCGAATACGCGCCAAAAGATTGGCGCGTATTTTGACTAATCGCGCCAAAAGAAGGTGATGCATGCCAAAAAAACTTCCCGAGGACTTGAACATCCGGATCGAAGCCGAGATTGCCCGGCGCCCGGATGGAATCGCCATTGACGATCTTCAAACCGTTCTGGCTGACATCGCCAGTCGTCGCACCTTGCAACGCCGCTTGGGCTTGTTGGTTGAGCAGCAGCGAATTCGTGCCGAGGGGGAGGGGCGCGCGCTCAAGTATCATCGCATAAGCACCGGCGATGTGACCGTTGCCCTGCAAGGTGTGTCTGCCACTGGATCGACTGGGCCACTCACGGCGGAAGTCGATGTTCCTACCTCACCCGAAGGCGAGGAAATCAAGGCCTATGTTCGCCAACCCATCCAGAAGCGCAAGCCAGTGGGTTACGACCGATCATTTCTCGAGACGTATCGCCCCAACGAAACCCCCTACCTCACGCCGGAAATTCGCGAACACCTGCACAACATCGGACGCTCTCCCGACGGCGAGCGTCCGGCGGGCACCTACGCGCGCGACATCCTGGGACGTTTGCTGATCGATCTGTCGTGGGCATCGAGCCGGCTCGAAGGCAATACCTACACCCGGCTCGACACGCAGAATCTGATCGAACTCGGCCGGGCGGCCGAAGGCAAGGATCAGAGCGAAGCGCAGATGATCCTGAATCACAAGGCCGCCATCGAATTGCTGGCGGAGCAGGCCGAGGACATCGGCTTCAATACCTTCACCTTCTTCAACCTGCACGCCCTGCTGTCGGAAAACCTGCTTGCCGACCCAACCGAGAGTGGCCGCCTGCGCCATCGCATCGTCGAAGCAAGCGGTACGGTGTTCCACCCCCTGGGCATTCCACAGCAGATCGACAGCTATTTCCGCATGGTCCTGGACAAGACCGACGCGATTGACGACCCGTTCGAGCAGGCCTTTTTTATCATGGTCCACGTCCCCTACCTGCAACCGTTCGTGGACGTAAACAAGCGGGTATCCCGGCTGGGCGCCAACATCCCGCTAATCCGACACAATCTCTGCCCGCTTTCCTTCATCGACGTTCCCGAACGGGCCTATGAGGAAGGCACCCTGGGCGTGTACGAACTAAAGCAAGTGGCCCTCCTGCGCGACGTGTTCGTGTGGGCCT
The DNA here is from genome assembly GCA_034376265.1 of Sulfuritalea sp. Lineage (GTDB taxonomy): Bacteria > Pseudomonadota > Gammaproteobacteria > Burkholderiales > Rhodocyclaceae > Sulfuritalea. The sequence continues at coordinate 6,053 of JAXMJU010000104.1, read as the reverse complement.
ATGAGCGCTCCTGCCAACGCTACATGGCCATCCGCGAAACCGTCGCCGAGCCCGACCCCATACGCCTGCGCCACCGCGAGACGCTGATCGCCGTGGTGGCCGAGATCGTGCGCGCACTGCAACCTCCCAGCGAAGCGGCGGTGCGTGCCGTGGCGGCGACACTGGTGTCGCGAGAGGATCAGGACCTCGTCATCGGCCTGGCCCTTGACGACCTCCGCAATCTCCACGAAGGCAACGTCAGCCGATACCGGCTGCGTTTGTCCGAGTATCGCGCGTGGCAGCCGATGCAACAGACTGGGACGCCATGACGGGAGTCAATGTTTTGACGCAGGGCAGCGCAAGGTTAAGTTGGCGACTTGGTGCGCTTCTTCAAGACGCGCTAGCCATCGCCAAAGCAGGCTGATCGGCAGCTGCTCATGTTCCCAACCAGTGAGCTTTTGCTCCATGCTGTAGACGAAGGTCCAGTGCCTATCAACGATGCCGTGCGCGCTCGTATGCAGGGCATCAATGCGACGTTCCAGTACGGCAATCGCCTCATCGTGGCAGCCCGGACAACCCTCCCACTGTCCATGAGATCAGGTCGCTATCGGGGCGATTGTATGCGGAGCGGTACGGAGATGCGTTTGCGCAGGCGCTCATGGGGCACACATCAGCCAAGATGACAAAGCTGTATTTGGATGAGCGCGATGGCTGGTTTAGGCCGCAAATCGCAAAATAATTTTCTGTAGGTTTTCTGTTTGTTTTCTGTAGGGTTAATAGAATCAATAGGTTAACTCTAGTGCACCGTACACACCATGCAGGGATCGAAACTGCGCACCACGTGATGTATGGCCGCCGGCAACGGCGCCGTAGCATCCGCCGGCAGGCCCGCCAGCGCCTGTTCCAGCGCTCCCGGTTGGCCAGCGGCATCGCGTGGCGAAAAGTTCCAGGTGGTGGGTGCAATGATCTGGTAGTTGTGGATGCGGCCGCGGCGCACGGTCAGCCAGTGGCCCAGCGAACCGCGCGCGGCCTCGATGAGGCCGACGCCGGAGGTTTCGTCGGCGAGCTGGGTCGCGATGCACCAGGGCTCGCCGGGCGCCAGTTCGGTGAGCCAGCGCTCCATGGCCGGCAGCACCAGCGCCAGTTCCAGCAGACGTGCCACGACGCGCGCGGCGACGCTGCCGCCGCCCGCGGCGACCATGTCGCGCGCCAGCGGATGACCCACCACCACTTGGCGCGCCAGGGCGCCGGTTTCTACCACCTGGCCGGCCAGGCGCGGCGCCTTGCACCAGGAATAGGCGCCGTCCTTTTCCATCACCGGCAGCGTGCTGCCCGAGGCCGGATGCTGCGGCAGGCCGGCCGCGGCGTACCAGGCGTGGCTGATGTCTTCGTCGATCGCCGCGATGTCGAGCGCGGCCGCGCCGTGATGCCAGAGACCGGCCGGAAACAGGCGCCGGCCCTGCTCTTGATACGCGCCATAGCTCATGAAGCGGTCGGTGGCGCGCCCGAGCCGCCACAGATCGAGATCCGCGGCGATGGCGAGGAAGGCGCGCAGGTCACCACCACCACCCTGCCCGCGCCAGTGGTCGAGCTCGACGCGGCTGGCGAGGGCGGCGACGTCCTCCAGCCGCGCGCCGAAGGTCACACTTTCGAGGAAGTCGCGGAAGTCGCGCAGAATGCGGTGCAGACGGTATATCTCCGAGCTCTGCAGCGGACGCGTCGAGCCGCCCGGCTGCACGGCCAGGGTGTGCGGCCATTTGCCGGCGAGCAGGCCCATCATCTGCATGAAGCGGGCGCGCACCGGCAGCATCTGGTTCGGTGCGCTGCCGACGGTGGCGCGAAAGCGCTCGACGGCCGCCGCGTGCCAGGGCCGGCCGGCATAGTCGGCGCGGGCGAAGTCGGGCATGAAGAATAGATAGAAATGCGTCAGGTGGTCGGCCAGGTTCTCGGTGGCCAGCGTCAGGTTGGCCGCCAGCCGGCCGTTGGCCGGTGGTTCGATGCCGGCGGCGTCGGCCAGTGCCAGCGCCGCCGCCGCCGACTGCGCCACCGAGCAGATGCCGCAGATGCGTGGCACCAGCACTAGCGCATCGGCCGGCAGCTTGCCTTGCAGGATCTGCTCGAAGCCGCGGTACAGCGGCGAATTGACATAGGCGGCCTCGACGCGTCCATCGGCTATGTCGAGGCTGATTTCGAGATCGCCCTCGACGCGGTTGAAGGGGCCGACGACGCGCCGGGTCATCGTAGTGCACTCCCCCCGCCCCCCTCGCCAGGCGAGGGGGTGACTGCAGTTCGCCGCGGCGCGGCTCCGGGTGATTGTTTGCGCCCCTTCGGGCGGCCGTGCGGGGTGCTCATTTCTTGCTGCGCTTGACCGAAGGCGCGCGCATTTGGTGGTCGGCCGTCGCGTTCTCGCGCACCCGCTGCGGCGTTGCCGACTTGGACAAGGCGGCCAGCGCGATGAACCAGGCCTTGGGCATATCGGCGGGCAGGCCGAGCGGTATGCCGGCCACCTTGGGCGTGGTCTCGAAGGCGTGGCCGGGTTCCTCGAAACCCGGATCGGTGCAGTTGATGCAGGCGTAGCCGCCGCGCAGGCAGGAACCCTCGCCGTTCCACAGGCGCTGGTTGCAGTCGGCATGGGCCTGGGTGCCCTTGCAGCCCATCTGCTCCATGAGGCAGCCCTGGTCCGAATGCTTGATGGCGCTGGCCTTGAATTCGTAGTACTCGTTGCGCGGGCAGCCGTGATGCACCAGCTGGTCGGCATAGAAGCGCGGCCGGCCGTAGTCGTCGAGTTGCTCGGCGCGCAAGCGGCCATGCGCCAGCGCCGCCAGGGTTTCGGTGATCCAGTCGGGATGCGGCGGACAGCCGGCGACATTGATCACCGGCAGCCCGGCGCGGCCGCGGAACTCCGGCCCGAGCAGACCGCCGCCGGCCTCGCCGTCGTATTGCAGGCCGCAGGCGTCGGTCGGGTTCATGCCGGCCGCCGTGATGCCGCCCCAGGCCGAACAACTGCCGATGGCGACCACATGCCGGGCGCGGGCGGCGATCTGCCGCACCCAGTCGATCATCGGTTGCGCGCCGCCGCCGAAGCGATGGAAACCGCCCGTGCCGCGCGGCCCGCGCAACAGCGAACCCTCGATGCACAGCACATCGACAGCGACCTCGCCAGTGGCGCAGTGCGCGATGAGGTCGCGCACTTCGTCCACGCCCGCTTCGGAAACACTGGGATGCCACAGCAGTTCGATGCCCTCGTCGGCCAGCACGCGAAACAGCGGACCATGCTCGCTGCCCAGCCACGACAGCGTGCAGCCGCCGCAACCGCCGGACTGGAGCCAGAGCAGGTTCATGGCAAAGTCTCGTCGAGACCGAGGCGGGAGAGTTTCATGCGCAGCCCGACGCGGGTCAGGCCCAGCTCTTCGGCGACGCGCGTCTTGTTGCCGTGATGGCGGCGCAAGGCCGCGTCGATTACCTGTGCCTCGACCTGGTCGAGCAGTTCCTTGAGCGTCGCACCGTCCGGGTCGAACCCGGCCGCCGAGGGTTTGACCGCAGCCATCTGACCCACACGCGGCGACAACAGGCCGGCATCGAGCACCTCGCCGTCGCCCAGGGCCAGGGCGCGCATTACCTCGTTCTGCAGTTCGCGCACATTGCCGGGCCAGCGGTGGGCGCCCAGGGCCTGCATCGCACGCTCGGAAAATCGGCGTCCCACCAGCGCCGACTCCTTGAACATGGCGGCGACGATCACCGGAATATCCTGCGGGCGCTCGCGCAGCGGCGGCATGTGGAGGTCGATGCCGGCGATGCGGTAGTAGAGATCGCGACGAAACCGGCCGCTGGCGACGTCAGCTTCGAGATCGCGATTGGTCGCGGCGATGATGCGCACATCGACCGGCACCGAGCGCGGGCTGCCGACCGGGCGCACCTCGCCTTCCTGCAGCGCGCGCAGGAGCTTGACCTGGAAGGCCGGCGAGGTGTCGCCGATCTCGTCGAGAAACAGCGTGCCGCCGTCGGCCTGCTGGAACAGGCCGATGCGGTCTTCATGCGCGCCGGTGAAGGCCCCCTTCTTGTGGCCGAACAGCTCGGCTTCGAGCAGGGTGTCCGGCAGGGCGCCGCAGTTCTCGACCACGAAGGGCCGCTCGGCGCGCTCGCTGGCGTAATGGATGGCGCGCGCCAGCAACTCCTTGCCGGTGCCGGACTCGCCGGTGACCAGCACCGAAAGCTCGTGCCCGGCGATGCGCTGCGCCAGCTCGCAGATGCCGTTCAACGGGCTGTTGGCCGCACGGGTCAGGCGATCGAAGCCGGAACGGGCTCGCACCTTGCCACGCCGACTGGCGACCTGCTTCACCAACTGCTCGGGGCTGTCGCGCAACTCCAGCGACAGGCGCTGGTTGTCCTGCTGCAGGCGCCACAGGTCGGCCGCGCTTTTCAGCGTCAGCAGCAACTGCTCGGGATGCCAGGGCTTCAGCAAGTATTGCCAGATGCCGGCCTGGTTGATGCCGGCGATGATGTCCTCGGCATCGGTGTAGCCGGACAGGATCAGGCGCACGGTGTCGGGCCACTGGTTGCGCACGCGGCGCAGGAACTCGACGCCCTGCATCCCCGGCATGCGCTGGTCGGACAGCACGATGTGCACGAATTCGCGCGTCATGATGGCTTCGCCGTCTTCCGCCGAGGGCGCGGTAAGCACCGTGAAATCCTCCTCCAGCGTGCGGCGCAGGGTTTCCAGCGAGCGCGGTTCGTCGTCGACGACAAGAACCGTCAATGGCGTGCGGGCTTTCACGCAGGGACCTTCCAGTTAAGGTCGCGGTGGCGCGCGAGATGGCGCGGCGTCCACGAGGCGAGCGACTTGCGCACGAAATGGTGGCGGGCAACGTGGTAGCTCGGGTCGAAGCCGTAGAAATTGCGCCGCATGTGCGTCAACTCTTCCTCGCGATAAGCGGCCAGCGGCTTGGCGGCTTCGTCCGCGGCGCGCTGCGCGCGTTTGGCCGTCAGGCGCGCTGCGAGATCGGGCGCCGCGGCAAGTTCGGCTGCGCGCCTGGCGACGTCGATGCGGAAGGCCTGGGGATCGCCGGCCAGGCTGGCATCGCTGAAGCCGCTGCGCAGCGCCGCCTGCGCCGTCAGCGGCTGGCGGTTGCGCATGATGTCGCGCGCGCCCTCTTCCCCCACCCGGCGCGGCAGCAGGTAGGTCCAGTATTCCGAACCGTAGAGATTGCCCATGTTCTTGTAATGCGGATTGAGCATCACGCCCTCGCGCACCCAGACCAGGTCGGCCGCCCGCGCCAGGAAACAGCCTCCCGCACCGGTGTTGCCGGCCAGCGCGGCGACCGTGATCTGGCCGCCGGCCTCGATCAGTTCAAGCGCCAGGTCGTTCATCGCATTGATGTTGTTCCAGGATTCGTCGGCCGGCGACCCGTCACGCAAACTCGCGGCCTCGATCACGTTGAGATGGATGCCATTGGACCAGAAGTCGGCGCCTCCCAGCAAGACCAGCACCTGCACCGGACGCTGTCTGGCCCAGGTCAGCGCGCTGCGCAGGCGCTCGCATTGTGCGGTGGACATGGCGCCGTTGTAGAACTCGAAATGCAGGAAGCCTACGCCGTCAGTCTCTTCATAGGCGATGTCCTGCCAAGTCTCGTGGCCTGCCCGCCACCAGCCATCAAGCGGCACTTCCGGCAACTCGGCGGCGAATTCGGCCAATTCAGCGGCGAAGGCCAGCGTTGCCGGCAGCTTGATCTCGCCCGCGCGCTTGACGTGGCCGATCCACAGCGCGCCGTCGATGGTCCGCCGCAGCACGGCCGTTTCGCGCCGCGCGATGAGTTCGCCGGGCCGCGCCCCGGCTGCGCCGCGCAGGGTCGATTCGGGCCAGGCATCGAAGATATGGCAAGGGACGCCGAACAGCGAGTCGGCGACACCGGGAAAGCCGTCGGCGGCATTGATCTTCCCCAGCACCGTCGCCGTATCGTTGCGCTGCCAGTCGATCGCGCGATCGGCCTGCCGCATCAGCGGCCGCAGCCCGCCGCGCGCGTCGCGGCAGGCAGCCAGCGGCGTCGGTATGAAGGTCCCGCTGGCGAAGCGCTCGA
>JAXMJU010000103.1:0-16753 GCA_034376265.1 Sulfuritalea sp. | reverse complement strand
CCTGGTCGACCGCGCCCGAGCAATACGATGAGAGCTTCACCTGCTTTGGCGCCGAGGACTACCGCATCGGGCGCGACGTCTTTCTCGCCAAGAGTAACCCCGGGTTCAAGGGCCGCCGATCTCCAGTGGCCAGCCGGCCGTTCAGTGCCGGGTACCCATCATCTGATCAGGCAGCCAGGTGGCGATCCCGGGGAACACGATCAAAATCACGATCGCCAGCACGATGCACAGCACATAGGGAAAGGCGCCCCGCATGATCTGCATCAACCGCACGTCCGGCGCGATCGCGTTGATGACGTAGATGTTCAGGCCGACGGGCGGGCTGATCAGCCCGATTTCCATGTTGATGGTGAGTATGACGCCGAACCACACCGGATCGAGGCCCGCGGCCGTGATGATGGGCAGCAGAATAGGGCTGGTCATCAGGATGATCGCGGCAGGAGGAATGAAACAGCCGCTGACCAGCAGGAACACGTTGATCAGCGCCATCAGCACCCATCGATTTACCTCGAGCTCCGCGATTGCCGTCGCCAGCGTCTGGGTCAGGTAGAGCGAGGTGAGCATGTAGCCGAACACCACGGAGGCGGCGATGATCATCAGGATCATTACCGATTCCCTGGTGGTGTCGCGCAGGATCGCCCACCATTGTTTCGGGTTCCACATGCGGTAGATCGCCATTGCCATCACCACGCACAGCGCCGCGCCCACGCCGGCCGCCTCCGACGGCGTCGCGATGCCGCCGTAGAGCACGTACATGACGCCCACGACAATCGCGAGGAAAGGCGCCACCTTGGGTATGGACTGGAATTTCTGCTTCCAGGTGTAGCGGAACTCCGCCGCGTGCGCGCGAAATCCCCGCTTCCACATGAGGAACAACGTCCACAGCACGAACAGCCCGGTGAGCAGCAGGCCCGGCAACACGCCGGCGAGGAACAGGCGCCCGATCGAGGTCTCGGTGGCGATGCCGTAGAGTATCAAGGTGATCGAGGGTGGAATCAGGATGCCGAGCGTGCCGCCGGCCGCCAGCGCGCCGCTGGCCAGGCCGCCGTCATAGCCGGCGCGGCGCAATTCCGGCAGCGCCACCTGGCCCATGGTCGCCGCGGTGGCGAGCGAGGAGCCGCAGATCGAGCCGAAGCCGGCGCAGGCGCCGATCGCCGCCATGGCGATGCCGCCCTTGCGGTGGCCGAGGAAGGCCTCGCCGGCCTTGAACAGCGCCTGCGACATGCCGCCGAGCGAGGCAAACTGCCCCATCAGCAGGAACAGCGGCACGATCGACAGCGAATGGCTGGAGAACTGGCTGTAGGCGATGGTCTTCATCTGGTTCAGCAGCGGGCCGAGGCTGCCGTACACCAGCCATGAGCCGAGCAGGCCCAGCGTCAGCATCGACAGGCCGATCGGAATGCGCAGGAAAATCAGCAACAGCAGCAGCGGGAAGGACCAGGCGGCGAGGGCGAGCGTATCCATCAGTGCGCCAGCTCTGCCGGTGTCGAATCGGCGTGCGCCGCCACCAGGCCGAGGGTTTCCAGCAGGCGCCAGGCATAGGCCACGCAGCCCAGCGCGGCCGGTACCAGGGATGCGCCATAGCCCCACCACACCGGCATCTGCAGGATGAAGCTGACCTCGCCGTTGCCGCGGAACTCCAGCGTGGCGACGCCCATGCGCCACACCAGCAGCAGCCAGACCGCCAGCATCAGCGCATCGCTGAAGGCTTCGAGGAAGCGCCGCAGGCGCGGCGGGTAGGCATGCCACAGCATGGTCACGGCGGCGTGGGCGCGCCGCAGGTGGCACCAGGGCAGGAAGCAGAACACGGCAAGCGCGGTGCCGGCCTCCACCAGTTCGAAATCGCCCGGCACCGGGCCGAGCCCGGCGAAGGAAAAGGCGCGGCCGGCGATGCTGACGACGCTGATGACGGCCAGCAGGGTCAGCACCAGGGCGCCGAACCAGGCCATCCAGCGGATTGTGGCGTAGATGAGTTTTGTCATGGGAGCGGGCCGGCCTCCCGCCGCAGCGGGAGCCCGGCCATCAGGATCACTTCTTCGCTTGCTTGGCGATCAGCGCTTCGGCATCGGCCGCGAGCTTCGGTCCGTCGATGCCCTTGGCAGCCACTTCCTTGTACCAGGCCGCGCGCACGCCCGACGCCGTGCGCCGCCAGGTCTGGGTTTCCACGGCGTCGAGCATGATCACCTTGTTGCCGGCCTTCTGCGCCAGCGCCAGGCCGCCCTTGTCGCCCTCGTCCATCGCGCGGCCGAACATCGCCGCGGTTTCGATGCCGCTGTTGGCGTCGATCACCTTCTTCAGGTCGGCCGGCAGCTTGTCGTAGGCAGCCTTGTTCATCACCACGCCGAAGGTCTGGGTGTAGAGCCCGGTGTCGCCCGAGAAGCCGGTATGGTTCTTGACGATCTGTTGCACCTTGAGCGCCGGCACCACTTCCCAGGGGATGGTGGTGGCACTGATGACGCCCTTCGACAGCGCCTCGCCGGTCGCCGGCACGGGCATGCCGACCGGCACGGCGCCGAGTTGTTCGAGCATGATGTTGATCACGCGCGAGCCGCCGCGCACCTTCATGCCTTTCAAGTCCTCCAGCTTGGTGATCGGCTCCTTGCTGTGGAACAGGCCGGGGCCGTGGGTGTGCACCGCGATCAGCTTGACGTCCTTGAACTCGTCCATCGCGTTCTTCTCCACGTACTGCTGGAAGGCGCGCGAGCAGGGCTCCGCGGCGCCGCAGGAGAAGGGCAGCTCGAACACTTCCGACTTGGGGAAGCGGCCCGGGGTGTAGCCGAGCACGGTCCACACGATGTCGGCGACGCCGTCCCTGGCCTGGTCGAACAGTTCCGGCGGCTTGCCGCCGAGCTGCATGCTGGGGAACAGCTGGACCTTGATCCGCCCGCCGCTTTCCTTCTCGATCTTGGCTGCCCAGGGCGCGATGGCCTTGGAGGGAATCGGCGCCTGCGGCGGCAGGAACTGGTGGAAGCGCAGGGTCACGTCGGCGGCGTGCGCCCACTGGGCAGAAGCGGCCAACGCGAGCGCGGCAAACAGGGCTTTCAGACTGGTTTTCATGTTGCGTTCTCCTCTTGTGGTGTGGTCTGGTGGCAAATCGGTAGGTCTTCAGGCGTCTTGCAGTTGCTGTTCGAGGCGGTGCAGCGTGCGATAGCAGGGCAGCACCTGGGCCACGCTGGCGTTCGGCTCGCGGCCTTCGCGAATCGCGGCGAAGAATTCGCGGTCCTGCAGCTCGATGCCGTTCATCGAGACATCGACCTGGCTCACGTCGATCTTGTTGTCCTTGGCATCGATCAAATCGTCATAGCGCGCGATGTAGGTGCCGGTGTCGCCGATGTAGCGGAAAAAGGTGCCCAGGGGTCCATCGTTGTTGAACGAGAGCGACAGGGTGCAGATCGCGCCCGTACTGCTCTTCAACTGGATGGCCATGTCCATGGCGATGCCCAGCCCCGGGTGGATCGGCCCCTGCAATGCGTTGGCGGCGACGATGCTGCCTCCGGTCTGGTAAGCGAAGAGGTCGACGGTGTGCGCCGCGTGGTGCCACAGCAGGTGGTCGGTCCAGGAGCGCGGCTGGCCCAGCGCGTTCATGTTGCTGCGGCGGAAAAAGTAGGTCTGCACGTCCATCTGCTGGATGTTGAATTCGCCCGCGGTAATCCTGTTATGCAGCCACTGGTGGCTGGGATTGAAGCGCCGCGTATGGCCGCACATGGCGACCAGGCCGGTCTGCTGCTGCAGCGCCAGCACCGCTTCCGCGCCGGCCAGGCTGTCGGCCAGCGGGATCTCGACCTGCACGTGCTTGCCTGCCTGCATGCAGGCGATAGCCTGCGCCGCGTGCATTTGGGTTGGCGTGCACAGGATCACGGCGTCGACCTCTTTTAGCGCCAGGCTGTCGGCCAGGTCGGTGCTGACGTGGCCGATGCCGTATTTGTCGGCCACTTCCCTGGTCTTTGCCAGGTCGCGGCTGACCAGCGAAACGACGTCGACGCCGTCGATCAGCTTGATGGCGTCGAGGTGCTTGATGCCGAAGGCGCCGGCGCCGGCCAGTGCGACTTTGATGGTCTTCATGTGTTCTCCAGAATCAAATGTCCTACGGCGGTATTCGAGGCGGGTACGTGGTAGAAGCGGTGCGCAACCTTGGGCGCGCGTTTGTCAAATTCGTCGTTCATCGCGCCGCGTGCGATCAGCCACATCACGAGTTCTATGCCTTCCGAACCGGCTTCGCGCACGTAGTCGATGTGCGGTTTCTGCGCCAGCGCTTCGGGGTCGGCGATCAACTGGTCGAGGAAGGCCGCGTCGAATTCCTTGTTGATCAGCCCGGCGCGCGGGCCCTGCAGCTGGTGGCTCATGCCGCCGGTGCCCCAGACCTGCACCTTGAGCGGCGCATCGAAGCTCTCGACCGCCTTGCGGATCGCCTGGCCCAGGTTGAAGCAGCGCCGGCCCGAGGGCACGGGGTACTGCACCACGTTCACCGCGAAGGGGATCACCGGGCAGGGCCACTCGAATTTGTCGGCCGCGGGCTGGCCGCACATCAGCGACAGCGGCACGGTGAGGCCGTGGTCCACCGGCATCTTGTTCACGATGGTCAGGTCGAAATCGTCCTGGATCACCGACTGCGCGATGTGCGCGGCAAGCTCGGGATGGCCCTTGACCGCCGGCACCGGACGCGGCCCCCAGCCCTCGTCGGCAATCGCGAATTCCGCTGCGCAGCCGATGGCGAAAGTCGGGATCAGGTCCAGACTGAAGGCGTTGGCGTGGTCGTTGTAGACCAGGAAGATGACGTCGGGCGTGTTGTCGCTGAGCCATTGCTTGGAGAATTCGTAGCCGGCGAATACCTTCTGCCAATAAGGCTCGCCGCTCTTGCCGAGATCGAGCGCGGCGCCGATGGCGGGGACGTGGGAGGTGTAGACCGATGCGGTGATTTGGGCCATGTCAGTTGCGTTCCGTTATCGCGTGCGGCTGCGATGCATGAAAATCCTTGTGCGCCGAAGTTTGGCGCGCGCCAAGGGAGGCGGAGCCCGCAGGGCGACGACGGGTGACATGAGCGAAGCAGAATGCCCCATCCTCCCGATCGCGCGCAAACCGCAATTCTGTGAATTTCATCCTTGCTTCCTCCCCTGCGGCTGCCGGTGCGCCTGGGCAGTGCCGTCTTCGCCGATGCGCCGGTTGCCTTCGACCGAGCGCCCGCCGGAAATCATCATGTCGCGGTATTCCTCTTCCGTCATGCCGGTCATGCTGCCGGCCATCTGCTGGAAGCTCTTGCCGTCGGTGGCGCCGATCTTGGCCAGGAAGTAGATGTTGCCGCCGAGGCGGATGCACCCGTTGAGGTCGCGCGCCAGCACGGCCTGCTTCTGCTCTTCGGTCATCGGCCATTGGTCGAGGTAGGCACGCTCGTTCGCCTTGAAGCGGGCACGGTTTTCCGCCTGCATCAGCGACATGCAGAACTGGTTGAGGTGGTAGCCCAGGCGCGACTGCTCGGCATCGAAAATCGTCGTGCCGGGTATGTCCTTGTACGGCTTTTCCAATGCCATGCTTTACCTCTCTTCGGGCCAGTACAGCCGCATCGGATTGTCCACCAGCAGTTTGCGCTGCAACTCAGGCGTCGTCGCGATATGCGGAATGAAATCGACCAGCAGGCCGTCGTCGGGCATGTGGTCCTTGAGGTTGGGATGCGGCCAGTCGGTGCCCCACAGCACGCGGTCGGGAAAGCTGTCGACGATGCGTTTGGCAAAGGGCGGCACGTCGCGATACGCCGCGTGTTCGCCGTTCAAGGCCTTCGGCCCGCTGACGGACAAACGCTCGGGGCAACTGACCTTGCTCCAGACATTCGGATAGTCGCGCATGAACTTGACGAAGAGCTCGAACTCGGGACCGTCGACCGGCTTGCTCACATCCGGTCGGCCCATGTGGTCGACCACGATGGTGGTCGGCAGTGCGGTGAAGAAGTCCCACAGCTCGGGCAGGTCGACCGCCTCGAAATAGATCACCACATGCCAGCCCAGCGGCGCGATGCGCGCGGCGATTTCCATCAACTCGTCGCGTGGCGTGAAGTCCACCAGACGCTTGACGAAATTGAAGCGCACGCCGCGCACGCCGGCCGCGTGCATCTGGTGCAATTCGCCGTCGGTCACCGTGCGCCGCACCGTGGCGATGCCGCGCGCACGGCCCTGCGAGTGGATCAACGCATCGACCATGGCGCGGTTATCGGCGCCGTGACAGGTGGCCTGCACCACGACATTGCGCGCGAAGCCGAGCCGGTCGCGCAGCGCGTAGAGCTGAGCTTTCGAGGCGTCGCAGGGCGTGTACTTGCGCTCCGGCGCGTAGGGAAATTCGGCGCCGGGGCCGAAGACGTGGCAGTGCGCGTCGACGCTGCCGGCCGGCAGCTTGAAAGTTGGCGCCGACGGTACGGCGTACCAGTCGAGCCAGCCCGGCGTCTTCTCGAATGACATGCTCATTGCCTGCCCCTGGCCAGGATGCGGTCGGCCTCGATGCGCCAGTCGGCGCTGCGGGCGAATTCCGGGCTGCCGCGCGCACCGAATACGCCTGCGTCGGCCAGCGCCGCCATCGCCGCGTCGCGCTCGGCGCTGGCGGCCGCGGAGCAGGGTGCCAGCCCGGCCTCGCGCACGGTCTGCGCCACTTCGCGCATTTCCTCGGCGCGGCGGCGGCCGTGCTCGATCACGCGCTGGAAGAAGTAGGCGCCCTGCTTTTCCCAGTCGATGCCGGGGAAGGTTTCGTACAGCGAGGCGACCACCGCATCCTCGACGCCATAGGCGCGCGCCGCGGTGAAGCTCTCGATGACCATGGCTTCGAGCCCCTTGATCATCACGCTGCGGCACATCTTGGTCGCCGAGGCGACGCCGAGCTTCGCGCTGGCGACCGTGGCGACGAAGCCGAGGTCGTTGAGCAGCGGCGCCAGTTCGGCCGCGCCGGGGCCGCCGAGCAGCAACGGCACGCGGATGCGATGAGGCGGGATCGAGGTCATCACCGCAGCCTCGACATAACGCCCGCCGACGGCGTCGATGCGCGCGGCGGCCTTGATCTTGGCGCCCGGCGAGGCCGAGTTGAAATCGATAAACCAGGTGTCGGGCTTGAGAGTTGGCGCTGAGGACACGGCGACGGCGAGTGTCTGGTCGGCCGTGACGGCGGAGATCACCAGGTCGGCCGCGCGCGCCAGCGCGGCATGGTCGGCCATCAGCCGCACGCCGTATTGCGCCGCATGCGCGCGCAGCGGCGCGTCCTGCGCGCTGCCGAGCTTGATGTCATAGGCGAGCAGGTCGCTCACGCCGCGTGCGCGCAAGTCCTCGGCGAGGATGCGGCCGACCTCGCCGTAGCCGATCAGGCCGATCGACCATTGCAGGGGGTTGGCGGGCAGCTTCATCGGCAACGCGTCAGTCGATGTACTTGAGGCCGGCCTTGGCCAGCGCCTCGCGCATGTTGTACATGTCGAGGCCCAGTTCGCCGGCGGCGAAGCGCGCGCGCTTCCCGGTCTCGTTGGCCTCGCGCGCGGCGGCGGCATCGGCTACCTGTTGCGCGATCGCGGCCGGCACCACCACTACGCCGTCGTCGTCGGCCACCACCACGTCGCCCGGATTGACCAGCGCGCCGGCGCAGACCACCGGGATGTTCACCGAACCCAGCGTGGCCTTGATGGTGCCCTTGGCCGAGATGGCGCGCGAGAACACCGGGAAGTTCATCGCGGTCAGGTCCTTCACGTCGCGCACGCCGGCGTCGATGATCAGGCCGCGCGCACCGCGGGCGCGGAAGCTGGTCGCCAGCAGGTCGCCGAAGAAGCCGTCTTCGTTGTCGCTGATGCAGGCGGCGACGGCGACATCGCCCTCCTGCAGTTGTTCGGCGGCGACATGCATCATCCAGTTGTCGCCGGGCTGCAGCAGGATCGTCACCGCCGTGCCGCAGACCTGGGCGCCGGTGTAGATCGGCCGCATGTAGGGCTTCATGAGGCCGACGCGGCCCATGGCTTCGTGGATGGTGGCGACGCCGAAGCGCGACAGCTGGTCGACGGCGGCGCGGTCGGCGCGGACGATGTTGCGTTTGACGATGCCGAGATCGTTCATGCTCATTTTCCTTTCGCTTTCAGCGCCGCATCGAGCCGCGGATAGACGCGGCGCGCATTGCCCTCGTAGACCTGATAGCGGTCCTCGGCCGAGAGGTTCAGCGTCGCCTCGATGTAGCGTTTGGTGTCGTCGTAGTTGTGGCCGGTCTCGGGATCGACGCCCTTCACCGCGCCGATCATTTCCGAGGCGAACAGGATGTTGTGCACCGGGATCACTTTGGTCAGCAGGTCGATGCCGGGCTGGTGGTAGACGCAGGTGTCGAAAAACACGTTGTTGAGGAGATGATCCTTCAGCAAGGGCTTCTTCAGTTCCTGCGCCAGGCCGCGGTAGCGTCCCCAGTGATAGGGCGCCGCACCGCCGCCATGCGGAATTACGAACTTCAGCTCGGGGAAATCCCTGAACAAGTCGCCCTGGATCAGTTGCATGAAGGCCGTGGTGTCGGCGTTGATGTAGTGCGCGCCGGTGGTGTGGAAGCAGGCGTTGCAACTGGTGCTGACGTGGATCATGGCCGGGATGCCCAGCTCGACCATCTTCTCGTAGATCGGATACCAGTGGCGGTCGTAGAGCGGCGGCGAGGTCCAGTGGCCGCCCGAGGGGTCGGGGTTGAGGTTGATGCCGACGAAGCCGTATTGCTTGACGCATTTTTCAAGTTCGGGGATGCAGCTCGCCGGATCGACGCCGGGCGATTGCGGCAGCATCGCTGCGCCGATGAAGTGGTCGGGGAAGAGCTGCGCCACGCGGTAACAAAGCTCGTTGCAGATCGCCGCCCAGGTCGAGCTGACATTGAAGTCGCCGATGTGATGGGCCATGAAGCTGGCGCGCGGCGAGAAGATGGTCAGGTCGGAACCGCGCTGCTTCATCTTCGCCAACTGGTTGGTCTCGATGGTCTCGCTCAGCTCGTCGTCGCTGATTTTCAGCTCAGCAACGTTCGGCATCGCGGAAGGGTCCTTGATGCCGGCGATCTGCCTATTGCGCCAGTCCTCCAGCGCCTTGGGCGCGGTGGTGTAGTGGCCGTGGATGTCGATGATCATCTTGGTTTCCTCTTTACGCTGCTTCCATACCATGGCGCCGTTTGATGTCCGCGACGACAGGCGAACACATGAAGGCCAGCAAGGCGCGCACGGCGTCGGGCCGGGTCGAGGTCGTACACAGGCCGGCCGAAAAGGTGGAGACGATGGCGCAGTCCGCCGGCATCGTTCCCAGCACCTCGATGCCGGAAACATTCATCATTTCGCTGAACTGCTGGAAGCCGAGGGCAACCTCGCCATCGGCCACCAGTCTCGCCACCGGCACGCCTGAGGGCGCCTGCACCAGACGGTCGCGCACAGTCTCAAGAATTCCCCAGCGCTCGAACAACTGCAGCAGCGCCGTGCCGCTCGGCCCGGTGGAATAGCCCAGCGTGGTCGCGGAAAGCGCGGCCTGTCGCAGCGTAGCCGCGGAGCCGACATCCGGCTGCGGCGCACCGGCACGTACCGCGATCGCCACGGGCGAACGGACCACATCGACCTTGCTGTCGGCCACTACGCAACCGGCGGCGACCAGCTTGTCGAGCGCGGCGGTGTCGAGCACCACCACGTCGAAGGGCTCGCCGGCCTGCACGCGCCTGGCCGCGTCCACGCCGCCCACCGACTCGAATGCCACCTCGGTGGCAACGTCGGCATCGCCCTGCTGGCGCCAGGCGCCAGCGAGCTCGGCCAGTACCTGGCGCGTCGCCATAGACGAGATGCCCCGGAGAGTCAAAGTCTGCATGTGCCCCACCACTATTCGATGGGAGCATTCTGGCAAAACGGCGATGGCGGTCCTAGCCGCCGCGGGCACTACTAGCTATCGCGTTTTGTTATGGCGCGTCTTTTGGGCCAGTAGTAAGTCAAAAAAGTAAAGGTGCATTCCCTGTAGGAGCGAGCTTGCTCGCGATAAGCCGTTGTCGCGAGCAAGCTCGCTCCTACAGCCATCGGATTCAACAGGAGTCGTTCGCGCCTGTCATCCAGCTCAAGCTGACCAGCCGAAGGAGGAATCTCTGGAATTGGGGGGAGGCGGCACACCGGCGAGGCGCGACCCCTGTGTCACCGGTCCACCCGGAAACATCTCGTAGAGATACCGACGGCCGCTGTCGATGGCAAAGTCATTTTCCAGCACGCGAACCAGCTGTCGCGCACTTTCCGCGCGTCCGTTTTTCCGGTACAGCCCGCGCAGAGCGTGAATCACGCGCCATTGCATTTCCGACAACTCGCCCAAGCCCTCGTCCCGGGCCTGGGTTTGGGCAATCTCGCGCGACCAGCGCTTCAGGTCGTACATGTGTCCTTCCGGGTCGTGGCCAGGCAGATTGGAAGCATTGATCGACTTGTTGATATCGAGCATTCTGTTTTCCTCTTTCGGTGCATTTCGAGCCGGCTGAAATGGAAGGCTTCCCGGTGCGAAGCGCAATGCTGTTCAAATCTATCGTGGAAGATTGCCTGGCGCGGCGCGAGCCGACGATTTCGCATTCTCGGCAAGAGGACGCGGAGTCGGAGCAACCGCAGAACCTGCGACGGGCTTTTGCCGCAGGCCCGAGTCGAGGCGGTCAACCAGGCCGGACCATTCCGAGTCGTCGGCCAAGGCTTGGCGCAAAAGTTCGGCTTGGGAATGGGTCCAGAAAGGAGCGTCCTGGATCGGGCCCTCAAAACCACCGGGGCGGAAACGATGGGTGGCGATAAATGCCTGTATCGCCTCTGGCGAGCGTTCCAGTCCGAGCTGTTCAAAAAGCAGTGTCATGGAAGGAGATACCGGGCTCATGTCGAACTCCATGACCAAGGGTTAACCGAATTCGCAGGACGCTTCGTCGACAGGGACGCAGGCGGTGCGTGAGGGAGACTGTGGATTGTGTGGATCAGCCAGACTCGAAGCCAGGCAAACCCATTCACGCCCGGCGCGATCTCGCAGGTTCAGGAACGGGCCCGGACCGAAATGCGCATAGGAATCAAATTGGCTCGACTCGGCGAAGATGAAGGATGTCTCGCTGTCGACGATGACTTCAAGGCGTCCTTCGTGGGAGACGCCATAGTGGTGCCAGCCGTCGGGGCCGCCACAGCCGCCGAGGACGGGTGACTCTGTCATGGACGAGCGATCGCTCCAGGCGACGACCTCGGGTTCCAGAAGTTCGTTGTCGGACTCGGCGAGGGAGAATGCCAGAGCCTTGGCGGCGTTGAAACGGGAACTGGAGGTTTCGCCGGAATGCTGCCGAGATGCGTTGAGGGTCTTCATGGTTTCCTCCTTGAGGATTCTCGTGTTGTCGTTCCGGTCAGCGAATGGGCCGGCACCATCTGCAAATCAAGCATGGAATAGTGTACAGTTATTGTCAACTATTATCATGTGCGCCGCGTGGTGCCGGGTCGCGCGCGCTACTAGCTATCGCGTTTTGTTATGGGCGGGCGGCGCGGTCTGTGCTGCGGCCAGGATCAGCTCGCGTAGCAGGCGCAGCACCTGTTTGGTCAGCGGCGTCGACGGCTTGTGCGCGGAGACCGCCAGGCACAGCGTGCTGGTCAGGCGCGGCTCGCTCAGCGGGCGCAGGACGAAGGCTGCCGGCTGGCCCGAGGCAGCCAGTGCGGTCGCCGTCAGGATGGCATGGCCGTGGCCGGCGCGCACCAGCTCCAGGATCGACTGCACGCTGGAGATTTCCATCGCGACATTCAGCTTGTGGCCCGACAGCGCCGCCTGCGTCTCCAGCAGCTTGCGAATCGCATGGCTGCGTTCGGGCAGGATCAGCGGATAGCGCGTCAGCTCGGCCAGGGTCACCGGGGCGTCATCCGCTACGGCGCGGAGAGCGTTCTTTGCTCGACCGCCTTGTAGCGCAGTTGCTTCATCAGCGCCAACTTTGCGGCGCTTGCCGGCGCCGGCCGGGCTGACCATGCCCAGCGCTTCGTCGAGCACCGGCGTGAACTCGATCGCCTCCTGCGATTCCGGGTTGTGCAGCAGCCCGACGTCGACGCGGCCGGTGGAGATCCATTCCGCAAGATGGGTGGACAAGCCCTCGACGATGGCCAGGCGCGCCTTGGGCAGGCTGCGGCGGAAGCCTTCCACCAGCGGCAGCGTCAGCAGGCGGCCCATGCTCGGCGGCAGGCCGACGACGATGCGCCCGGCCGGCTCGCCGCGCGTGCTTTCGAGGTCTTCGCGCACCCGCGACATCAGTTGCAGGATGCCCACGCTGTGGTCGAACAGGCGCTTGCCGGCCTCGGTCAGCACCACGCCGCGGCCGTTGCGCATCAGCAGCGTGACGTGCAGGTCGGTCTCCAGCAGGCGCACCTGGCGCGACAGCGCCGGTTGCGCGATGTTGAGGATCAGCGCGGCGCGGCTGAAGCTGCCCAGTTCGGCGACGCGCACGAAGTATTCAAGTTGCTTGAGGTTCATCGGGAACCGGCGAGGGCCATATGAGATGGCCAATAGTACCTACATTCCGCTTCCGCTCAGCGCTGCGGCGTATCGCAGGACGACGAGACGGTGACATCGAAGTCGAAACTCTCGCCGTTGCGGGCCTGGGCCTCGGGCATGCGTTGGGTGGCTTCCTTGCAGCTCAACATGTTCAGGCATGCGCCGCCTGCCCCTGTGCCAACTGCGGCTCGGGCTGCAACTCGTAGAACAGATTGGCGTCGACAAACGGATGCTCGTCGGCAACGTGGTGCAGCAGGCCCAGGTCGAGCAGGCATTGGCCGAGTGTCGTGGCTTCGGCGCGCGTCAGGCGGAACTGCGCGGCGATGGCGTCGACCGCCTCGGTACCCACCATGCATTGCGGAAAGTTGACGCCGCGCCAGGCGCGGTCGGCGACGAGCCCCGCGGCGCCGCGCAGGAAGGCCATGGCGGCGTCGAGCGGGATCGCGTCGAAGCGCCCCTGCGGCGCGACCCGGTAGAAAAATTCCGCGTCGGCAAACGGCTGCTCCTTGACCACATGATGCAGATAGCCGCTGCGCAGCAGCGCCGCGCCGAGCAGCACGGCATCCTCGCGGCTGGTGCCGTAGCGCCTGGACATCCAGCCGACGGCATCCTTGCCGACCATGCACTCGGGATACTTCCTGAGGTGGAAGCGGCGGTCGGCAACAATGCCGCCGGCCAGCAGCGCCGCCGCGAGGGCGGGCGCGGAATCGCCGGTCAGGCGCCGGATCAAGGCTTCCGGCGCCTTGTCCTCGGCGGCGCCGAGCATTACGCGCAGGTGGGTGTCGAGGCGCCGCGCATCGATTGCGCCAAGCTCCAGTTGCCCCAGCAATGCGGCGAGGAAGGCGGCGACCGAGTTTGTCGGGCGCGGCAGCATGGCGTGACCGCTCAGGCTTTTCGCCCAGGCCGCCTCATTGGCCCAGACGCTGCGTTCCGTGGCCGCAATCGCCAGGAGCCGCGGCTGCCAGGGCAGGGCGTGCACCCGGCGGATCGCCTCGGCCGCACGGTAGGGCGCGATCGTCTCGGTCGCCAGATCGAGCAGCAGTACGCTGCCGTGCTCGGGCGCGACGCCGGCAGGGCCGGCAGCCGACGGGAACAGGTGCTCCGGTTTGATGTCGAGCGGAGTCAGTCCCTGGGACGTGAGGGCCGCGCGCAGCAGGCTGCGCAGCTTCTGATCCTGCGTGGCCAGCCAGAAATTCTGGATACGTTTGCCGTTCATCGATGAAGTCCTCGATCCGAGTGGTGGTATGGGTCAGTCGGGCGCAAGCACCAAGCATTACAGCGGTGCGCAATCGCCGGCCGACGCGACGAAGCGGAAATCGGCAAAGCCGGCGCGCGCTTCCTCGCCGGTGTTGTCGGTATCGCTGGCGATGGCGAGGGCGGTCAGCCGCAGCGGCGGATGGCCGAAGGCGGCCTGAAAGTCGGCGCTGACGTCACGGCGTTCCGCCACCCAGCGCCCGGCGGATGCGCCGCCGGAGCGCAGGACCAGCATGCGCGCGCGATCGGTATAGGCATTCGGCTGCCAGGTGCCGACGGCATGGCGGTTGTCCCAGATGTAATTGATCGCGGCGTCGGGCACCTGCTCGCCGTGGATGCCGCGCGCCAGCGCCAGGCCCAGGCGCGTGCCGAATTCAAGCCGTTCGGGCGTCACTTCGAAGCTCAGGTAAACCCGCGCCGCGTAATCGTCGCCGGATTTCTGCGTCATGTCGGCGGACTGCAGCGGCGCATCGATGCGCCAGTGCCAGCAAAGTATCGGCGTGCGCGCCAGGTCGATGGTCAGCGGCCGCGCCAGCAGCGCCATGCTTTTGACGGCATGGGCTTCGACGGCATGAACGCCATTCCACAGACGGGTGCGGTAGATGGTCGGCGGCGCATCCGGGTTCGGGCGCTCGACGCGCCAGGGCGGCGGAATCGTCGCATTGGACGAGCTGAAATCGCCGACCCAGACCGCCGCGGAAAAAGCCGGCAGGGGCAGCAGCAGGAGCAAGGCGCAGATCGGGCGCGGCAGCTTGCTCATGCGCATTCGTCCAATGCCGCGCGCCCGGTCCCGGCCCGCTCATCGCATTCCTCCCACTGTGCACGGCGATAGTCGAAGCCCGCCGCCAGCGTTGGCTTGACTACTTCGAAGTAGGGCGACACGTCGAAGTTTCGCGGCACGAACAGGCTGTGGTGGCGGATCTTGAGTATCTCGGCGCGGCAGCCGGGACATTCCGGGCTATCGATGGAGCGGTTGGAGACGCGCGGCAGGATCGGGTAGCGCACCGACTGGAAGCACTGCGCGATCAGCGTCGAGCAGATGGCCCGGGTCGGGTCGCCGCTGCCCAGCGCCAGCAGGCTGCGCCGCCAGCGCAGCGGCACCGGCGGTGTCGGGATCAGGTAGCGCGCGAGGTCGATGACATTCTTCAAGTCGTAGCGATGGCCGATCCTGGCGCAGGTGTTTTCGATCAGGCGCCGGCGGTCCTCCGCGCACAGGCTGGCCGGGCGGCAGATCCGGCAATGCAGCCCGGCGAACAGGGAGAGGCCGACGGCACGCACGCCCTCGACGATATCGGCTTCGACAAAGCACAGCGGCGCACCGTTCTCGTCGCGGCGCGCCAGGGCATCGCCGACATACAGCGCACTGTGCGACCAGGTGGATTGGGTCAGGTACTTGATCGCCGTGCTGATGCGGCTGCTGCCCTCGACCAGCAGCACATCGCCGGGTTGCAGCGTCCTCGCCAGGAGATCCAGGTCGGTCGCCGGCGAGGAACTGCAGACGTGCGCCTGTCCGCTCAACCAGCGTGCCAGCCAGCCCCCCAGCCAGTTCGATGCCCGGTTCATCGCCGACGCCGGCCTGGTGCGGTGGAATTCGACGCGTCGTCGCCCATGATCTCAGCGCGCTTCCCGCTGCAGATCGTTGAGCCGCCAGTCGTAGTTGAGGAACTCGACGCGGTAATCGCCCTTGCGCAGGCGCGCGCGCGCCTCGGGTGCGGCCGCCAGTTGCTCGGCGTGACGGGCGAATGCGGTCTGCAGCGAGTCGTAGCCGCGGTGTCCCTGCGCGAAATCCTTGCCATACCAGTCGAATATTTTCGAGACCAGCAGGCGGCCCGACGCGGCATCGAAACGATTGCGCGTGGCGTCCGCGAAAAAATGCCGCAAGGCATCGTCGAGCTGCGCATCGAGCCTTGCGGCGACAAAAGCCTCGGCGCGCAGCATCGGGCAGCCGATCGAGGCGCAGACCACGGCGGCGTGGATGCGCGGATCGTCGAAGGCGCCGGGCGCGCGGATCAGGCCGTGCTCGATGTCGTCGAGGTTGCGCTCGCGGCCGAGCAGGCTGAAGAACTTCTTCTTCCATGGCGACTGGAACAGCGAGCCGAGATCCTTGATCGATTCCAGGTCGGGATACCTGGTCAGGATCAGTTCGACGGTCCAGGCGTTGTAGGCATTGATCAGGAAGGCCAGGCGCTGCGGCTTGCTCCACTTGGCGTACTCGGCTTCGCTGACTGCCGTGAGGCCGCCGAGATAAGACGTCAATGCCGGTCGTTCCGCGTTCAGTGCGGCGTAGTCGACGGTGCTGGCATGGCCGCCGGCGAAGGGTTTGACGTGCCTTGCCAGCAAGCCCTGCCAGGCGGCGTGGGTATGATCGAAGGCCAGCGTCAGGCCGGCAGGCAGCAGCAGGGCCGTGGCGAGAATCATTTGCCGCAGCCTCATGCCGCCGCTCCGCGCCGCCAGGCATGAAAGCGTTCGACCCAGGCCAGCAGGCGCTGCGGCGCATGGGCCTTTTTCCAGACCCCGGCGACATACTTGTTGGCCTCCGCCAGGGTCGGGTAGATGTGGATGGTGCCGAGGATCTGGTTGAGGCCGATGCCGTGCTTCATCGCCAGCACGTATTCCGCGATCAGGTCGCCGGCGTGCTCGCCGACGATGGTTACGCCCAGTATCCGGTCCTTGCCCGGCACCGTCAGCACCTTGATGAAACCGTGCGCCTCGCCGTCGGCAATCGCCCGGTCGAGGTCGTCGATGTCGTAGCGGCTGACTTCAAAGGCGACGCCTTTTTCCTTCGCCTCCAGTTCGTTCAAGCCGACGCGCGCCACCTCGGGTTCGACGAAGGTGGCCCAGGGAATCACGGAGTAGTCGGCCTTGAATTTCCTGAACGGATCGAACAGCGCATTGACCGCCGCATACCAGGCCTGATGCGCGGCGGTGTGGGTGAACTGGAACGGCCCGGCGACGTCGCCCGCCGCGTAGATGTTCGGATAGTTCGTCTGCAGGTAGGCGTTGGTTCCCACCGTGCGCTCGGCCGCGAT
>JAXMJU010000102.1:0-5151 GCA_034376265.1 Sulfuritalea sp. | reverse complement strand
TCATCGGCCACAGCGGCAATCAGCGCCTGAGCGGCGAAATCCGCGTCGCGGATTGGCTGGATACGGCCACGCGGCGCATCGACCAGATGAAACTGGTCGAGGACAGCCTGGTCGCCGACCTGATAGCGCAGGCCCGGCGCGCGGAGGACGATGCCTGGCGTACCGCGAAGCTGCTGACCCTGCTCGCCGCGATCCTGCTCGCGCTGGCCGCCGCGGTCGCCGCGGCGCTGGCGCGCGGCATCATCCGGCCCATGGTCCGGATGAGCAGTGCCATGACCAAGCTCGCGGCGCGCGACGAGACCGTCGAAATCACGGCCCGGGAAGGCCAGCGCGGCGACGAGATCGGCGACATGGCGCGCGCCATGATCGTTTTCCGCGAAAACCTGGTGCGCGTCGCCCAGGCCGAGGAGCGGCTGAAGAACGAGGCGATCCTGCGCCTGCACCATCAGGCGCTGGCCTCGATCTCGCAGGGCGTCATCATCACCGATGCCGAGCGCCGCATCACCTATGCCAACGCGGCCTTCCAGCGCATCACCGGTTATTCGGAGGCCGAGATACTCGGCCTCACCCCGGCCTTTCTGCACAACCTGAAAGCCGATGAGGACATCCTCGGCCAACTGGCTACCGCACTCGCAGCCGGCAGTTGCTTCAGCGGCCACCTGATGAACTTCAGGAAGGACGGCACGCCGTTCTGGAGCGATCTCTCGGTGACCCCGGTGGTGGATAAGGAGGGCCGCACCACGCACTTCGTCGGGATTACCCGCGACATCACCGAAAGCCGCCAGATGCAGCAGGAGCTGAGGATCGCGGCGACCGCCTTCGAATCGCTGCACGGCATCATCGTCACCGACGCCAACGGCATCATCCTGAGGGTCAACCAGGCCTTCACCGAGCTGACCGGCTACAGCGCCGAGGAGGTGGTGGGGCAAACGCCTGCCATGCTCAAGTCGGGCCGGCACGACGCCGAGTTCTACGCCGACATGTGGCGCCAACTGAAAGCCACCGGCGCCTGGTTCGGCGAGATCTGGGACCGGCGCAAGAACGGCGAGGTCTTTCCCAAGTGGCAGACCATCTCCGCCGTGAGGGGCCTCGACGGCCAGATCAGTCATTACGTCGCGGCCTTCTCCGACATCAGCGAGAGCAAGGCGGCGGAAGACGAAATCCGCAGCCTGGCGTTCTTCGATCCGCTGACCCGGCTGCCCAACCGCCGGCTGCTGCTCGACCGCCTGCAGCACGCGCTGGCGACCAGCGCGCGCAATCGGCGCCGCGGCGTGCTGCTGTTCATCGACCTGGACAATTTCAAGCACCTGAACGACAGCCTCGGCCATGACAAGGGCGACCTGTTGCTGCAGCAGGTGGCGGCGCGCCTCAGCGAATGCGTCAGGGAAGGCGACACCGTGGCGCGCCTCGGCGGTGACGAATTCGTGCTGATGCTGGAAGACCTCAGCGAAAGCGCCGCCGAAGCGGCGACCCAGGCCGAAATCGTCGGCGAAAAAATCGTCGAGGCGCTCAACCGGCCCTATCTGCTGGGCGCCCGCGAATATCACTGCACCCCGAGCATCGGCCTGACGCTCTACTCCGGCCATGATGCGAGCATCGACGAGCTGTTGCAGCAGGCCGACCTGGCGATGTACCGGGCCAAGGGCGCGGGCCGCAACACGCTGCGCTTTTTCGAGCCGGACATGCAAGTCGCGGTCACCGCGCGCTCGACGCTGGAGGCGGATTTGCGCAAGGGTTTGCAGGAGCGGCAGTTCCTGCTGTTCTATCAGCCCCAGGTCGGCGCTCAGGGCCAGTTGACCGGCGTCGAGGCCCTGGTGCGTTGGAACCATCCGCAGCACGGCATGATCGTGCCGAACGAATTCATTCCGCTGGCCGAGGAAACCGGGCTGATCCTGCCGCTCGGCCAATGGGTGCTCGAAACCGCCTGCACCCACCTCGCGGCCTGGCGCCATGACCCGGCGCGGGAGCACCTGACCATGGCCGTCAATGTCAGCGCGCGCCAGTTTCGTCATCAGGGCTTCGTCGATCAGGTGCTGGCGATGCTCGTCCAATCCGGCGCCAACCCCGACCGGCTGAAGCTGGAATTGACCGAGAGCCTGTTCCTCGACGACGTCGAGGACACCATCGTCAAGATGACCGCCCTCAAGGATGCGGGCGTGCGTTTCTCGCTCGACGATTTCGGCACCGGCTATTCCTCGCTCGCCTATCTGAAGCGCCTGCCGCTGGACCAGTTGAAGATCGACCGCTCCTTCATCCGCGACGTGTTGTCCGATGCCAACGATGCCGCGATCGCCCGCACCATCGTCACGCTGGCCCACAGCATGGGCCTCACGGTGATTGCCGAAGGGGTGGAAACCGAAGCCCAGCGCGAATTCCTGACCGCCAACAACTGCCACGCCTTCCAGGGCTTCCTCTTCGGCAAGGCCGTGCCGCCCGACGAGATCCCTTATTCCTGATTGCCCGCGGGACGCCGGATTTAGTGATATTTTCCGTGGCTCCCCGGAACCCCCATCCCGAAACCGGAACCAAATCCCATGCGCACCGAAACTCCCCACGCCATCTACCTCAAGGACTATGCCGCGCCGGCCTGGCTGATCGACCGCGTCGACCTGCATGTCGCGATCTACGACGGCCATGCCGAAGTGCGCAGCACGCTGGTGTGCCGGCGCAATCCCGCCGCAGTCGATGCGGGTGCCGATCTGGTGCTCAACGGCGAGGAACTGGCGCTGCAGGAAGTTGGCGTTGGCGCGCCGCTGGGACAGGTAAGCGCGCTGGCGCCCTCGCGCTACAGTCTGGACCATGACCGCCTGACCATCCGAGGCGCCGAGGGGGCTGCGCTGCCCGACAGCTTCACGCTGGAAACCCTGGTGCGCATCGAGCCCGACCACAATACCCAGCTCTCCGGCCTTTACCGCTCGAAGGACGGCTACTTCACCCAGTGCGAGGCACAGGGCTTTCGCCGCATCACCTTCTTTCCCGACCGGCCCGACGTGATGGCGCGCTTCACCTGCACCATCGAGGCCGACCGCGAGCGCTTCCCGCAACTGCTGTCCAACGGCAACCTGGTCGCCAGCGGCGCTGTCGCGGGCGAGGGCAACCGCCACTGGGCGCGCTGGGAAGATCCCTACGCCAAGCCGGCCTATCTGTTCGCCCTGGTCGCCGCCAGGCTCGATGTGCGGGAGGATCTCTTCCTCACCAAATCCGGCCGCGCGGTGCGCCTTGCGGTGTATGTCGAACCCGGCAAGCGCGACCAGTGCGGCCACGCCATGGCCGCGCTGAAGAAGGCCATGGCCTGGGACGAACGGCGCTTCGGCCTGGAGATGGACCTCGACCACTACATGATCGTCGCGGTGGGCGATTTCAACATGGGGGCGATGGAGAACAAGGGCCTCAACATCTTCAATACCAAGTACGTGCTGGCGCGCCCGGACACGGCCACCGACACGGACTACCAGAACATCGAC
This sequence comes from Sulfuritalea sp., assembly GCA_034376265.1. Classification (GTDB taxonomy): domain Bacteria; phylum Pseudomonadota; class Gammaproteobacteria; order Burkholderiales; family Rhodocyclaceae; genus Sulfuritalea. The sequence goes on along the minus strand of JAXMJU010000102.1, from coordinate 1,687 downwards.
CGCGTCGTCGCCCACGAATATTTCCACCACTGGACCGGCAACCGCGTCACCTGCCGCGACTGGTTCCAGCTCTCGCTGAAGGAAGGCCTCACGGTCTTCCGCGACCAGGAATTCGGCGCCGACGTGCATTCGCGCGCCGTGACCCGCATCCAGGAAGTGCGCCAGCTGCGCGTCGCCCAGTTCCCCGAGGATGCCGGCCCCATGGCGCATCCGATCCGCCCGGCGTCCTACGCCGAGATCAACAATTTCTACACCGCCACGGTCTATGAAAAAGGCGCCGAGGTGGTGCGCATGATCCATACCCTGATCGGCCGCGAGGCCTTCCGCCGCGGCATGGATCTCTACTTCCAGCGTCACGACGGCCAGGCCGTGACCTGCGAGGATTTTGTCGCCACGATGCAGGATGCCGCGGATGTGGACCTCACGCAATTCCGCCGCTGGTACGCGCGCGCCGGCACGCCGCGGCTGCAGGCCGCGGGCGCCTATGACGCCGCCAGCCGGCGCTACACGTTGACGCTGACGCAAAGCCTGGCGCCCACCGCCTACGAGCAGAAACTGCAGGAGGCCGGCCTCGCCATCGAGGATGGCCCGCTGCACATTCCGGTCGCCGTCGGCCTGGTGCTGCCCGACGGCAGCGATGCGCTGGCCGGCAGTTTCCCCGACGGCACGCGGGTGCTCTCATTGACCGCAGCCACGCAAAGTTTCGTCTTCGAGGACATTCCCGCCCTGCCCGTGGCCTCGCTGCTGCGCGACTACTCGGCGCCGGTGCATCTCGACTTCGAGCAAAGCGATGCCGAACTGGCCCACCTGATGGCGCACGACTCCGATGCCTTCAACCGCTGGGAAGCCGGCCAGCGCCTCGCCACGCGCGTGCTGCTGGCCGGCATCGCCGTGGGCGGCCGCGGCACGGCGTGGATACCAGAGGCCTACGTCGTCGCCGTCGACCGCGTGCTCGACGCGGGGCTGGGTTTGGGTAAACACCAGGATGCCGCGCTCGCCGCCGAGGCCCTGGTGCTGCCCGCCGAACAGGTGCTGGCCGAGGAAGTCGCCGGCCGCGGCCAAGTCATCGATCCCGACGCCATCCATATCGCCCGCCTCGAATTGCGCCGCCATCTCGCGGCGCGGTTGCGCGACAAGTTAGAGGCCGTGTGGCAGGCGCTGGCGCAATTGTTGGCCGAGGCCGCCTACGCCCCCGACGGCGTCCAGGTCGGCCGCCGCGCGCTGCGCAACCTGGTCCTCGGCTATCTCGCCGAAAGCCCGCAGGCTTACCTCAGGGCCGCCGTGGTGCCGCGGTTGGCGGCGCAGTGCGCCGGCGCCGGCAACATGACCGACGTGATGGCCGCGCTGGGCACCCTGGCCAACCTCGACCTGCCCGAGCGCGACGCGGCGCTGGCGGTCTTTTACGACAAATGGCAGGGCGAGGCCCTGGTGGTCGACAAGTGGCTGCAGGTGCATGCCACCTCGCGCCTGCCCGGCACCGCGGCGCGCGTGCGCGAACTGATGCAGCACCCGGCTTTCGACATCAGGAATCCGAACAAGGTGTATGCGCTGCTGCGCGCCTTCTGCGCCGCCAATCCGCGCCAGTTCCATGCCGCCGACGGTTCCGGCTATCGGCTGGCGGCCGATGCGATCGTCGAGTTGCAGGCCATCAACCCGCAGGTCGCCGCGCGCATTGCCCGTACCTTCG
>JAXMJU010000101.1:0-9466 GCA_034376265.1 Sulfuritalea sp. | reverse complement strand
GCATGGTGATCGAAATGAACGACGAGCAACTACTTACCTTGGCGGATTTACAGGGATTTTTGGTCGGGACCGTGACGATGGATTTCACGGTGGCAGAAGACGAGCGATACGCGTTCATCGCGCGTACCGTCAAGCGCTTCGGCTACGGGCGGTTGAATCGGGCAGACAAGGCGGTGGTGCTGCGCTTTCTGGAACGCGTCAGCGGCTACTCGCGCCAGCAGATCAGCCGCCTGGTCAAACGGGGCAGCGAGCGGCGGGCATTGGTCAAGCGCTACGGTGGCTCGCGCACCCGCTTCGCCCGCATCTACACAAGCGCTGACGTGCTCTTGCTGGCGCACACCGACACCCTGCATGGCACGCTCTCCGGGCTGGCGACCAAGAAGCTCATGGAGCGGGCCTATGGCATCTTCGGCGATGCCCGCTACCAGCGTCTGGCGACGATCTCGGTGGCGCACCTGTACAACCTGCGGCAGCGCCCCGGTTACCAGCAGCAGCGCCAGGTCTGGACCAAGACCCGCCCCACGATGGTGCCGATCGGCGAGCGCCGCGCACCGGCCCCCAATAACCGGCCCGGCTACCTGCGCGTGGATAGCGTCCATCAGGACGATCAGGACGGACTGAAAGGGGTATATCACATCAACGCCGTCGACTGCGTGACCCAGTACGAGGGCGTGGCCACCTGCGAACGCATCAGCGAGGCTTTCCTGATCCCCGTGCTGGAAGCGCTGTTGCAGAGCTTTCCCTTCGTGATTCTGGGCTTCCACACCGACAACGGCTCCGAGTACATCAATCGCGACGTGGCGAAACTGCTCAACAAGCTGCTGATCGAGGAACAGACCAAGTCACGCTCCCGGCACAGCAACGACAACGCCCAGGCCGAGTCCAAGAATGGCGCCATCGTGCGCAAGCATCTGGGTTACAGCCACATCCCGCAGCGCTTTGCCACGCCGGTCAATGACTTCTGCCGCGACTACCTGAATCCCTACATCAACTTCCATCGGCCCTGCCTGTTCGCCGAAACCCTCACCGATGCCAAGGGCCGCCAGCGCAAACGCTACCCCTATAGGCTGATGATGACGCCCTACGAGAAGCTCAAGTCGCTGCCGCAGGCCGCGACCTTCCTCAAGCCGGGAATCACCTTCGCGCAACTCGACGCACTGGCCGCCGCGATGAGCGACAATGACGCGGCGGAGCGCATGAACGCCGCGCGTTCAAGGCTCTTCAAGACCATTTTTAACCGATCGAAAACGGCGGCCTGATCAGATCAAAAAGCGACAAGCGCAGGGGCTGTGGATATGTGGATAGCTCGCCTGACGGCGACCTCCCCACATACCCACAGCCCCGCCAAAAGCCAGACCTTTTTGAATTTGGATTTCAACGTCAAAACCGATCGCTCAGACTCAAACCTGGATTGGAATGGACTGCCGCCCTCAGGCCAGGCTCACCTCGTCCAGGGCGCATTTGGTCACGCCGAGGGCCGTGCGCACCACCAGCGGATAGGCATGGCCGAGGTAGCGGCCCAGGCCGGCGATGTTGTAACCGACCACGATACCTGGAACGCGGCCCACCAGCACCTCGCGTCCGATGACGAAACCCCGGTTGATGGCGATCGTCACGGCGGATCCGATATCGCCGCCCGCCTGCCCGGCGTCCTGCTGGACTTTCCCCGGGTGTGAGCCTTTGCGTTGCTTGACAGCCATGGATCTCTCCGATTGGCGGAAAACCCGCCTCCGGAAAATTATCGGCCGCTAGGGAAAAACTTTAGGCCTGAATGACAATAATGTTTCACCCCCTATTTCGATCCCGCTGCGGCACGGCGCAGGCGATCGGCGACGGCGCGCCAGGCTTCGTCGAGGGGCGGTGTAGCGACGAGGATCAGGTCGCAGGCCAGCGCATCCAGTTCGCGCAGCCGGGCATACAGGTCGTGGGCGAATTGCTCGGGAGCGGAGCCGGCCGGGCGCCAGGCGAGGTTTTCGTGATCGAAGTCGAGCGGCCGCGACGACAGCACGGCGACGCGGCGGCCGGCAGCCAGCGCCCGGCGCGCCGTTGCGGTGAGTTCCGCCGCAGCGACCAGTTGCAGCGAAGTGCGCGGCGCGTAGTGGGCTTCGAGGCTGCCCGAGACGCGCGGTGCGTCGGGCTTGCCGCCGAAAGCCGGGACCGCGCCGAGAACCCTGCCGATGGCGACGGCGTCGAGCATGCCGGGGCGCAGGATGCGCGGCTCGCCGGCGGAGAGATCGAGGATGGTCGATTCGATGCCGACCGCACAGGGGCCGCCGTCGAGAATCAGCGCAACGGCGGCGCCGATTTCCTCGCGCACATGCGCGGCCGTGGTCGGGCTGACGTGGCCGAAACGATTGGCCGAAGGCGCCGCCAATCCGCCGCCATTCGCGCCACCGAACTCGCGCAGCAACTGCAGCGCCAGAGGATGATTCGGCACCCGCAGGCCGACCGTGTCCTGGCCGCCGGTGATGGCATCGAGTACATCGGGCTGGCGCTTCAGGATCAGCGTCAAGGGGCCGGGCCAGAAGGCCGCCGCCAACCTGCGTGCCGATTCTGGAATGTCCACGGCCCAGCGGTCGAGATGCCCGGCGTCGGGCAAATGGACGATCAGCGGATGGTTGGCGGGCCGTCCCTTGGCGGCGAAAATCCTGGCTATGGCTTGCGGATTGCGGGCATCGGCACCGAGGCCATAGACGGTCTCGGTGGGAAAGGCCACGAGTTCGCCAGCGCGCAGCAGAGCCGCCGCGCGGGATACGTCATTCATCGCCGCCTCTGCGCCGGGCCGCCCCAAGGAGAGGCCCGCCATGAGATTGGAGCGAAGCGAAGCAAAGTCACCCCCTTCCCTGGGAAGGGGGCTGGGGGGATGGCTCGTCCTGAATGCCTATCGCACGCCGTGCCGCCAGCGCCAACTCTTGCACCTGCTGTGCGTCGCTGCCGATTACCGTGAAATGGCCCATTTTGCGCCCCGGGCGGGCGTGATGTTTGCCGTAGAGATGCAGCTTGAGGTTCGGCACGGCCAGGAGCTGCGCCCAGTCCGGCTCGTGGCTGTGCTGCGGATCGCGCAGGTACCAGAGGTCGCCGAGCAGGTTCACCATGACCGCGGCCGAATGCGCCCGCGCCTCGCCCAGCGGCAGCCCGGCGAGCGCCCGCACCTGCTGCTCGAACTGGTTGCTGACGCAGGCATCGATCGTGTAATGCCCGGAGTTGTGCGGCCGTGGCGCGATTTCGTTGACCAGCAGTTGCCCGCGCACGACGAAAAATTCGACGGCCAGCGTGCCGACATAGCCCATTTCCTGCGCGATGCCCTCGGCAAGTTCCTGTGCATCGCCGGCCATGCATCCCGTGGTGCGCGCCGGCACCATGGATATATCGAGGATGCCGTGGCGATGGCTGTTCTCGGCCACGGGGAAGCACTTGACCCGGCCTGCCTCGTCGCGCGCGAGGACCACGGAAACCTCGTAATCGAGCGCCAGCATCTGCTCCAGCACACAGGGCTCGTTCTTCAGGTGGCGGAAGGCCAGTAGCGCCGCGTTGCGATCCGCGACTCTCACCTGTCCCTTGCCGTCATAGCCGAAGCGGGCCACCTTGAGGATGCCGGGGAACAGGCCCGCATCAGCCTGCGCAACATCCGCTTCGCTGCGGATGTCGGCGTAGGGCGCGTGGGGGAAACCGTGCTGCCGGAAAAAGCCCTTTTCCGCACTGCGATTCTGGCTGATGGCGACCGCGGCGGCCGCGGGCCGCACCGGCAGGAACTTGGACAGGTAGGCAAGGCTGCCGGAAGGCACATTCTCGAATTCGGTGGTCACCGCGGCGCAGGACTCCGCCATCTGGTTCAGTGCGTCCTCATCGTCGTATTCGGCCACCAGGTGCTGGTCGGCAATGCGCCCGGCCGGACTCTGGGCGTCCGGATCGAGCACCACCACGCGATAGCCGAGTTCATGGGCGGCAATCACGAAAAAGCGGCCCAACTGGCCGCCACCGAGCATGCCGAGCGTGGCGGGAGGCAGAATCATCGTTTAATGGCGCGATAGCCTATGTCACGCCGGCACTGCATGCCGTCGAACAAAATCGGGTCGAGCACCTCGTAGGCGCGCTTCTGCGCGGCCTTGACGCTGTCGCCCAGCGCCGTGACGCACAGCACGCGGCCGCCGGCCGTGACCACCTCGCCATGCTTCTCCGCGGTGCCGGCGTGAAACACGTGACTGTCTTCGCTGCGCCGCGGCAGGCCGTGGATTACGTCGCCCTTGCGCGGGTTCTCCGGATAATTGGCGGCGGCCATGACCACGCCGAGCGCGACGCGACGGTCCCACTCGGCCTCGACCTCGTTGAGGCGGCCGTCGATCGCGGCGTCCACCAGCTCGACGAAATTGCTCTTCAGCCGCATCATGATCGGCTGGGTTTCCGGATCGCCCAGGCGGCAGTTGAATTCGAGCACGCGCAAGGAACCGTCGGGCTTGATCATCAGGCCCGCATACAGGAAGCCGGTGTAGACGATGCCGTCGGCGGCCATGCCGTTGATGGTCGGCATGATCACTTCGCGCATGACGCGGCCGTGAATTTCGGGGGTCACCACCGGCGCCGGCGAATAAGCGCCCATGCCGCCGGTATTCGGTCCGTGGTCGCCGTCCTTGAGCCGCTTGTGATCCTGGCTGGTGGCCAGCGCCAGCGCATGGCGACCGTCGGCCATGACGATGAAGCTGGCTTCCTCGCCGTCGAGGAACTCCTCGATGACGACGCGGGCACCCGCATCGCCGAGCTTGTTGTCGGCCAGCATCATGTCCACTGCGGCATGCGCTTCGTCGAGCTTCATTGCCACCACGACGCCCTTGCCGGCCGCCAGGCCGTCGGCCTTGATCACGATCGGCGCGCCCTCGGCATCGATGTAGGCGTGCGCTGCCTTGGCGTCGGCGAAGGTGCTGAATTTCGCCGTCGGAATGTTGTGCCGGGTCATGAAGCGCTTGGCGAAATCCTTCGAACTTTCCAGCTGCGCGGCGGCCTTGGTCGGCCCGAAGATGCGCAGGTTGCGGGCACGGAAGACGTCGACGATGCCGGCCGCCAGCGGCGCCTCGGGACCGACCACGGTGGCATGAACTTTTTCGCGCTGGACCCAGTCGGCCAGCGCGTTGATGTCGCTGAGCGGCAGGTTTTCCAGGTCATGCTCGCGTGCCGTGCCGGCATTGCCCGGCGCGACATAGACCTTCTGCAGACCCGGCGCCTGCGCCAGGCGCCAGGCCAGGGCATGCTCGCGTCCGCCGGAACCGATAACGAGTATTTTCATGAAAACCTCACCACAGAAGCACAGAGACACAGAGAGGAATACAGAGCATGGCTGTGGCCTTTCTCCGTGCCGCTGTGTCTCCGTGGTTAATGGCTCTAATGCCGGAAATGACGGAAGCCGGTGAACACCATGGCCAGGTTCTGCTCGTCGGCCGCGGCGATGACTTCGGCATCACGCACCGAACCGCCGGGCTGGATCACCGCCGTGGCGCCAGCCTTGGCCAGTACGTCGAGGCCGTCGCGGAAGGGGAAGAAGGCGTCCGAGGCGACCACCGAGCCGACCACCGTGAGGCCGTTGTTCTCGGCCTTGATCGCGGCGATGCGGGCGGAATCGACGCGGCTCATCTGGCCGGCGCCGACGCCGACCGTCATGGCGTCCTTGCAGTAAACGATGGCATTCGATTTCACATACTTGGCAATGCGCCAAGCGAACAGCAGATCGCTCATCTCGGCCGAGGTCGGTGCGCGCTTGGTCACCACCTTGATCTCGGCGGCGGTGATGCGCGCTTCGTCGGCGCTTTGCACCAGCAGGCCGCCACCGACACGTTTGTAATCGAGGACACCGGTGACCTTGCCGAGCGGGACGATCAGAACGCGCAGGTTCTGCTTGGCGGCGAACACGGCGCGCGCTTCGGCACTGATCTCGGGCGCGATGATGACTTCGGCGAACTGGCCGGCCACGGCTTCGGCTGTGGCCTTGTCGATGGCGCTGTTGAAGGCGATGATGCCGCCGAAGGCCGAGGTCGGATCGGTCTTGAAGGCCTTGCGGTAAGCCTCTTCGACGCTGCCGGCAGTGGCCACGCCGCAGGGATTGGCGTGCTTGACGATGACGCAGGCGATCTCGCCGTCGAAGGCCTTGACGCATTCCCAGGCCGCATCGGAATCGGCGATGTTGTTGTAGCTGAGTTCCTTGCCCTGCAACTGCTGATAGCTGGCGATGCTGCCCGGCACGGCGAGGTTGCCACCCGTGGTCTCGCGGTAGAAAGCCGCCTGCTGGTGCGGATTTTCGCCGTAGCGCATGGTGTCCACCTTGTCGAAAGCCAGCTGCAGCTTTTCGGGAAACACGCCGGGCTTGTTCTGCTCGTCGAGCGAGGTCAGCCAGTTGGCGATCGCCGAGTCGTAGCGTGCGGTATGGGTGAAGGCTTTCTTCGCCAGGGCGAAGCGCGTCTTGTAGGACAACGCACCGCCGGCCTTGAGTTCGTCGAGTATCGGCGCGTAATCCTCGGGATCGGTGATCACGCCGACGCCGCCCTGTTCGTTGCCGTGGTTCTTTGCCGCGGCGCGCACCATGGTCGGGCCGCCGATGTCGATGTTCTCGATCGCGTCGTCGAGCGTGCAACCGGGCTTGGCCACCGTCTCGCGGAAGGGATACAGATTCACCACCACCAGGTCGATCGGCGCGATGCCGTGCTCGGCCATGACCGCCAGATGCTGCGGCAGGTCGCGGCGACCGAGGATGCCGCCATGCACCTTGGGATGCAGGGTCTTGACGCGGCCATCGAGCATTTCGGGAAAGCCGGTGTAGTCGGAGACGTCGGTGACGTCGAGCCCGGCATCGCGCAGCAGCTTGGCGGTGCCGCCGGTGGACAGCAGCTTGATGCCGAGCTGGGCCAGACCGCGGGCGAAATCCACCGTACCGCGCTTGTCGGAAACGCTGATGAGTGCCTGTGTGACTTTATTCATGAAAACCCCGAAGAAGTTAAAGCAATTCGTGTTCGACCAGCATGCGGCGCAAGGTGCCGCGACTGATACCCAGCATGTCGGCGGCGATGGTCTGGTTGCCCGCCGCCTGCTTCATGACCACTTCCAGCATCGGTCGCTCGACGCACTTCAGCACCATGTCATAGACGGCATGCGGCGTCTGGCCGTCGAGATCGCGAAAGTACCGATTGAGGCTGCGCCGCACGCAGTCGTTGATTTCGCTGCTCATGCGGCCATCATCTCCTGGTCGCGTTCCTCATAGCGCAGCCGTTCGTTTGCCGCGGCGTGACCGAGAAAGAACTCGTCGGCGGCATCGAGCTGTTCGCCGACGGTCTGCAACTGGTTCATGGCATGGCGGAAGTTGGCCGAACCGATCAGCCCCTTGGTGTACCAGCTGATGTGTTTGCGCGCGATGCGCACGCCAGTCTCTTCGCCGTAGAAACCGTAGAGCTCGGTCAGGTGGCCGCGCAGGATGCGGTGGATTTCCTCCACGCGCGGCGGTGCCAATTCCTGGCCAGTCGCCAGGAAATGTTCGATCTCGCGGAACAGCCAGGGCTTTCCCTGCGCGGCGCGGCCGATCATGACGCCGTCGGCGCCGGTGTAGCGGAGCACGTCGCGGGCCTTCTGCGGCGTGTTGATGTCGCCATTGGCAATCACAGGAATATTCACCTGCGACTTGACCAAGGCAATCGTGTCGTATTCGGCCTCGCCCATGTACTGGTCGGCGCGCGTGCGGCCGTGGATGGCGATCGCGCGGATGCCGGATTGCTCGGCGATGCGCGCGATGCGCGGTGCGTTCCTGTTGTCGCGGTTCCAGCCGGTGCGGAACTTGAGCGTCACCGGGGTATCCGGCACGGCCGCCACCACCGCCCCGAGAATTTTCGCCACCAGCGGCTCGTTCTGCATCAAGGCCGAGCCGGCCATGACGTTGCATATCTTCTTCGCCGGGCAGCCCATGTTAATGTCGATGATCTGCGCGCCGTTGTCGGCGTTGTAGCGCGCGGCCTGGGCCATCATGGCCGGATCGGCACCGGCGATCTGCACCGAGATCGGATCGACCTCGCCCGCGTGCTCGGCGCGGCGCCGGGTCTTGGCGCTGCCGTAGAGCAGGGAATTCGAGGTGACCATTTCGGAGACCGCGAGCCCGGCGCCGAGCTTTTTGCACAGTTGGCGGAACGGACGATCGGTGACCCCGGCCATGGGCGCGACAAACAGGTTGTTGCGCAACTGAAAGCCGAGGAAGTCCATGTCGGAAAGGGAATGCGGTCGGGAAGGGCGCGATTTTAGCGCAAAGCGCGCCGGCGGCAATCGAGGCTTTTTATCGAGGTGTCGACATTCAGGGCCAGGCCCGCGCGCCAAAAATCATGCGCTTGGCGACGAAGCGGCGCAGCGGCGGCAGCAGATCGAGCGCCAGCAGCCCGGCGCCCCGCGCGTGCTTCAAGGGCCCGAAGTCGGAGCCGAAGCTGTCGATCAACAGGTCGGTGAAACCGATCGCGCCGCGCCGGTCGGCCTGCCGTCCGCGCGCATAGGCGGCGAGCACCGCGGGCACCCCCGGATCGGCGGCCGCGCCCAGGACCTGCGCGAGTTCCCAGATGTCGCGCAGAGCGAGGTTGAAGCCCTGCCCGGCCACCGGATGCAAGGTCTGTGCGGCATTGCCGAGCCATACCTGACGGGCGCCAACCGTCTCCGCGCGGTAGCGCAGGCCGAGCGGATAGGCGCTGCGCGGACTGGCGGAAGTGAAGCGGTGACGCGTGCCGAAGCGCTGTTGCAGCAGCGCGAGAAAGCCCGCATCGTCTTGCGCCATGACCTCGACCAGGATCTCGTCGGCACAGGTCAGCACCACGGCGTAGTCTCGACCCAGCGGCAGCAAGGCGACTGGACCTTCGCCGGTGAAGCGCTCCCAGGCGACATTGCGATGCGCGGCGGCGACGCCGACGGTGCACAGCACGGCGTGCTGGCCGTAGTCGCGCCGCTTGCCGGCCGCGGGATTGACTGCGCCCTCCGCAAACGCGGTGAGCGCGAAACCTGCCGTGTCCTCAGCACCAACTCTCTTGTTGTCGCGATAGACGATACCGGCAGCGCCCACGGCGGTGTTGAGGGCGGCAATCAGATCGCTCGCCGCGATCACCCAGCCCAGCGCCGGCAGATCGAGTTCCTCGGCGCGCAGGCGGCTGCGGCCGAAGCCGCCGCGCTGGGAAATGTGAATGCTTGCTATGGGCGTTGCGGGAAGTCCGGACCAGACGCCGAGCCAGTCGAGTATCTGTCGCGCCCCATCGGACAGCGCCAGCACGCGCGCATCGTGGCGCACGGCGGCGCGCGCACGGGCCTCGAAGATTTCGGCGCCGATGCCGTGAAGTTTCAGGGCCAGTCCAAGCGCCATTCCCGCCGGCCCGCCGCCGACAATCGCGATCTGGCGGCTGCAACTGTCAGCCACCGCGGGCATCCCGCATCAGGGCTTCGATGTCGGCAATGGTTTTCGGCGCGGCGA
>JAXMJU010000100.1:0-27654 GCA_034376265.1 Sulfuritalea sp. | reverse complement strand
AGGGGCTGTGGATATGTGGATAGCTCGCCTGACGGCGACCTCCCCACATACCCACAGCCCCGCCAAAAGCCAGCCCTTTTTGAATTTGGATTTCAACGTCAAAACCGATCGCTCAGACTCAAACCTGGATTGGAATGGACTCCCGGACACGTTATTATCGGGCCATGAAAGAGCAAGTCGGCCGTTTTGAAATCCGTCGCGAAGTCGGGCGCGGTGCGCAGAGCATCGTGTACCTGGCATGGGACCCGCGCCTCGAACGCGAAGTCGCGATCAAAACCCTGCATTTCGCCAACACCGATGCGCAGCGCAACGATGCCCTGATCGCCGAGGCGCGCGCCGTCAGCCGCCTGCGCCACCCCAATCTGGTGCCGATTTTCGACGTCGGCGAAGAAGACGGCGATCCCTACCTGGTCTTCGAATTCGTCGACGGTCCGAATCTGGCCGCGCTGCTGGCCGATGAGGGCCGGCTGGCGCCCGCGCGTGCCGCCGACCTGATGCGCCAGGTGCTCGATGCGTTGGCCGCGGCGCACGCGGCGGGGATCATCCATCGCGACCTGAAGCCCTCGAACATCCTGATCGACCCGCAGGGGCGGCCGCGCGTCATGGATTTCGGCATTGCCATTCACCTAGACGACAGCGCCGCCAGCCGGTGCCAGACGGAGATTTCCGGGACGCTGAGCTATCTCGCTCCGGAATACCTGGACGGCCAGCAGGTCAGCGAAAAAACCGATATCTTCGCCGCCGCCCTGGTGATGGTGGAAATGCTTTCGGGTCGGCCCTGGGTGTCGGGCAACACACCCGTCGCGATCTTCAACCAGATCCTGAACCAGCCGGTCACGCTGCCGGCCGATGTCAGCATCGACAATCAGCTGACCGGGATCATCCTGACCGCCAGCGCCCGCGATCCGGCCTTGCGCACGTCCGGCGCGGCGCAGATGAAGGCGCAGCTGGACGATTATCTCGGCGCCGTCGCGACGCCGATCGACGTCGCAGGCGCCGCCGAGGCGCGGAAAAAGGACACGCTGGAATTCCTCATGCGGCGCATGAAGCACAAGAAGGATTTTCCGGCTCTGTCCGATTCGGTATCGGCCATCAACAAGCTGACTAACTCGGACAAGGAGAGCGTCAACCGCCTGTCGAATACCATACTCAGGGACTATGGCCTGACCAACAAGATCCTGCGCCTGGTGAACTCGGCCTATTACCGTCAGGCGTCGGGCGGCACCATCAGCACCGTCTCGCGCGCGGTGATCGTGCTCGGCTTCGATGCGCTGCGCAATATCGCGGTGACGATCCTGCTGTTCGAGCACATGCAGGACAAGGGCAGCGCCCGCGAACTGAAGGAGGCCTTCCTGCGCGCCAACCTGGCGGGCTGTCTGGCGCGCGACGCGAGCAAGCAGTTCATGGCACGGGAAGCCGAGGCGGCTTACATCTGCGCCCTGTTCCACAGCCTGGGCCAGTTGCTGGCGCAGTTCTACTTTCCCGAGGAAGTCGCGGAAATCCGCAAGGTCATGCTGCAAAGAAGCTGCAGCGAGGAAGTCGCCTCCGCGCTGGTGCTTGGCCTGTCGTTTTCGGACCTCGGCATCGGCATTGCGCGGCATTGGGGTTTCCCTCCGGGACTGGTGAATAGCCTGCGGCCCCTCGCCGAAGGCGTCATCAGGAAGCCCGCGACGCACGATGAGGCGCTGCGCGTGGTTTCGGGTTTTGCCAACGAGATTTGCGCGGCCATTGCCTCCGTGCCTAGGGAGCAGCGCGGCGTCGCCACCCAGGCGGCGCGCGAGCGCTTCTATTCCGCCCTGCGTTTTTCCGACAGCCAGTTGCAGGCCGTGCTCGAAAAATCCTTCGACGAACTCAGCGAGCTGGCGGCCATCCTGCGGGTGAATCTGACGCAAAGCCCATTCGCCCGCCACGTCAAGGCGTGGACCGGCAAGCCGCATGAAGCTACCGTCATCGATGCCGGCGCCAACGCGCTGGACAGCACCCGGCTCGACGATCCCGTGCTGCGCAAGCAGGCCGCGGCCTGCGACGCCGATGGCGTGCCGGACGACGCCCAGGACATTCTCGCCGCCGGCATCCAGGACATCAGCAACTCGCTGGTGGATGATTTTTCACTGAACGACATACTGCGCATCACGCTGGAAACCATGTATCGCGCAATCGGCTTCCAGCGGGTCTTGCTCTGCCTTAAGGATCCGGTCAGCGGCAGCATGGTGGGGCGCTTCGGTTTCGGCGCCGACACCAACGAACTGGCGCACAAGTTCCGCTTCATGGCGACCGACACGCCGAACGTGTTCCAGCTGGCGATCGCGCGCGGCGTGGATATCATCATCACCGACGTCGATGATCCCAAGATCGCGAACAAGATCCCGGCGTGGTACCGCAGGATCCTGATCGCCAAGACCTTCGTCCTGCTGCCCCTGCTGATCAAGGGCACTGCCGTGGCGCTGATCTACTGCGACCGCGACAAGGCCGGCAGCATCGCGATCCCGGACAAGGAACTGTCCCTGCTGAAGACCTTGCGCAACCAGGCCCTGCTGGCGATCAAGCAATCGCGCTGAACGGCTCAGCTGGCGATGTATTTCACGCTAAGCAAAACGCGGCATTGACTGGGGTGTGGAGGTCAAGGATACTTGGTCGCGCGCGCTTGCAGCGCTGATCCATCGATGCTGGTTTGACTAACTGGACCAATTCGCAGTGCGGAGGAACAACATGACGACGATCAAGCAAATCCTGGCCGGGAAGACAAGGCCGCTCACCACCGTGGGACCCGACGATACGGTAAAAAGCGCAATCGACCTGATGCGAGAACGCGATATAGGTGCAGTCATGGTTGTCGCCGACGGCAAGTTGGTCGGCATCTTCACGGAACGCGACTGCCTGCACAAGGTATTGGCGCTTGAGCTCATCCCGCGCGAAACCCTGGTGAAGGCAGTGATGTCGCAGAAGGTGCGGGTTGCGACCCTGGATCTGGAGGTCTCGCAGGGCCTGGCGCTGATGACCGAGCGTTTTTTCCGCCACCTGCCGGTGCTCGACGAAAATCAGAATATTCTCGGCATCGTTTCGATTGGTGACCTGGTCAAGGCGAAGATCTCCGAGCAAACCTTCATCATCGAGCAGATGGAGCATTACATCACGTCCTGAATGGCATCGCGGGACGCTCTGTGCGTCCCGTTTTGGGCTTCATTACTCCGCCAGCCCGTGCTCCAGCCCGTAGCGGATAAGCTCTGCCGTGCTCTTCAGCCCCATTTTCTCCAGCAGGCGGGCGCGATAAGTGCTGACGGTGGCCACGCCGAGGTTGAGCTTTTCGGCGACTTGCGTCAGCGTGTTGCCGGTGGAAATCAGCACCAGCACCTGATACTCGCGATCCGTGATGCGTTCATGCGGCGACTTTTCGGAATTATCCGAAATGGCCTCGGCCAGTTGCTGGGCAACGGCCGGGCTGAGGTATTTCTGGCCGGAGGCGACCTGGCGAATCGCGGTGACCAGCAATTCCGGTGCGCTCTGCTTGGTCAGATAGCCCGAAGCACCGGCCTTGAGTGCGCGCACCGCGTACTGTTCCTCGGGATGCATGCTGAGAATCAGCACCGGCAGGCGCGGAAACTCCTTCTTCAGCTGTTTCAGGGTGTCGATGCCATTGCGGTTGGGCATCGATACGTCCAGCAGAAAGACATCCCATGGCTGCTGCCGGGCCAGATTCAAGGCTTCGGCGCCGTCGTCGGCCTCGCCGGTGACCAGCAGATCCTCGGTTTCGGACAGAATTTGTTTGAGACCCTGCCGCACAATGGCATGGTCATCAGCAATAAGGACGTGGATCTTGTCGGCCATGGTTACCAAGCGTTGGTTTTACAGTGAAGGCTGTTGCCGCAAGGCGGCGTGATGCCCCGATTAAAACAGGTTGCGCTGCAATTCCTCTTCGCTCGGCGGTTCCACGCCTGCGCGTTCCGGAACGCGCAGCACGATATGGGTGCCGCCGTGTTCCGCCGGTTCGATGGAAAACTCGCCGGCAAGACTCAGGACGCGCTCGCGGATTCCGCGCAGGCCGAAGGATTTCGGCTTCTGCATATCCACCTCTGAAATGCCGCGACCGTTGTCCCTGATTTCGAGCAGGATGTTACCGCGTTCGCGCCGCAAACGCATGACGACCAGCGAGGCGTGCGCATGTTTGGCGACATTGGTCAGCGCTTCCTGGGCGATGCGAAACAGCGCCAGCGAGGTATCGGGTTCCGGTTCGACGGCGTCCTCGTCGCATTGCACCCGGCACGGGATGCCGAAGCGCTGGGTGAAGTCCTCGGCCTGGCATTCGATCGCGGCGGGCAGGCCGAACTCCTTGAGAATTCCGGGACGCAGCTCGCGTGCGACGCGGCTGGCCGTGCTCATGGCCTGGTCCAGCAGATGTTCGATGGAGTGGGCCTTCTCGCGCAGACGGCCGGCGCCTTCCGGCAACTTGCTGGCCAGGTGCGCGGCCTCGATTTTGAGGAAAACCAGGATAGAACCGAGTTCGTCGTGGATGTCGCGCGAAATGCGTTCGCGTTCTTCCTCCTTGACCGCTTCGAGGTGGGTCGAGAGTTCGGCGAGTTGCTGACGGGAACGGCGCAACTCGGCTTCGCTTTCCTTGCTTTCGGTGACATTGGTGGCGATGCCGCGCCATTCGACCACGCCTGAATCGAAACGGTAGGGCGTCGAGCGCAGGTTGATCCACTTCTGCCGGGTGCGCCCCTTGGTGTGGCCTTCCCAGTTCAGCAAAGTACCCTTGGCGGCGGATTCGAGCAGCGCATGTTCGAGGCTCTTGCGCTTGTCCGCATCGAAGGCATCGAACAGCTTGTTTGCTGAAGCCAGCAGATGCTGTTGCTTGAAGCCGAACAGTTTCTGGCAGCCCTCGCTGACGAACAGGAAGCGAAATCCGCCCTCGCTGTCGCGACGCAAATGAAACAGCATGCCCGGCAGGTTGGATGCCAGGGCGTCGAAGCGCGCCTGGCTCTCGTTGAGCATTTCCAGCGCGGCCCGGTGGTCGGCGCGATGCCGCGCCTCGCGCACTTCCCGCTCGACGGCAGGGATCAGACGCTCCAGCCGGTCGGCATCGATCACGTCGCGGGCACCGGCCTTCATTGCCGGCTGCATCGCGGGCTCGTCGCCGGGACCGGCGACGAGAATCACCGGCAGGTCCATGCCGAACTCATCGATTTCGCGCACCGCCGCCGGCAGCGAGAGCGCAGAAACGCCGGGCAGGTAGAGCGCCGCATCCCACGGCTGCTCGCCGAGGGCATTGCGCAATCCGGCAGGGCTGTCGACGCGATGGAATTTACAGGCCTTGTCCGACTCGGCAAGGATAGGCAGCAGACGCTCCATGGCCTCGTCGGAGGCCGCAATGACCAGCAGGTGCAAGGGCTGACGGGGAGAAGGGGGGGCGACCATGGGCAACGTCTGATGTGGCGAAGAGGAAGTTTATAGCGGATCGGCTCCGTTATAATTCCATTTTCGCCGGCATAGCTCAGTTGGTAGAGCAACCGCCTTGTAAGCGGTAGGTCGCCAGTTCGATTCCGGCTGCCGGCACCAAGAAAAACGGCTCCCGCGTGGGAGCCGTTTTCGTTGGATGGTGGAGGCGGCGGGAATTGAACCCGCGTCCATAAGTGCGCCACATACAGTTCTACATACTTAGTCGCGTCGTTTGATTTAACCCGCAACACGCCGACGGACAGGCTGGTTGCAGGCGATTCGCTGAATTTTCGAACTGTGCATCGCGACTCCGCACAGCCTTATCTCCTGTATATGATTCCGATGTAGCTTGCGCTACCTGGCCCAGAAGCAAACCAGTTCGGAAGCCAGCCGCTGTTAAGCGGCTAGAGCGAAACGCTCGTCGTTGGCAGTTAGTACTTTCCAGATGGATTTACGAGGTACCCGGATCCTCGGTATGCCCTGCATGCTTTGTCACCCATGTCGAAGCCATGTCGCCCCCTGGATGGTGCAAATCAGATGGCGCCTGATCTGCGGATTGCAAGTAGGAGTTTAACGCTTTGCCGCTGCGATGCCGAGGATATCTTGCGGTGCTCCGGCAATCGCATCAGCACCCCAGCTTGCCGGCGGCTTGCCGTCGCCGAGGTAGCCCCAGCCGGCAATGATGGTGCGCATGCCGACGGCGCGACCGGAGATCACGTCGCGTTCATCGTCGCCGACGTAGACGCATGCGCTGGCGGCGACTCCCATCACCGCGCTGGCAAGCTGCATGGGATGGCCGTGAGGCTTGGCACGCCGGGCGCTGTCGCCGCAGACGATACATACGCAGCGCTGACGCAAGCCCAGGCCTTCCATGAGGGGAATCGCAAAACGCTGGGACTTGTTGGTCACGATGCCCCAGGGAATAGCCTGGGCGTCCAGCTCATCGAGGTGCTCGGCCATCCCCTCGAACAGCCGAGTACCGACGCACAAGACTTCCTGATAGATGGCCAGAAACCTCCGCTGCAAATCGATATAGCCCGGATCAGCCGGCGTGATGCCGAGACCGGCGCCGATCATGCCGCGGGCGCCCGAGGAAACGTGCGGGCGCAGCTTTTCCATCGGTAACGGATCGCGCCCGTGCTCCTGCAGCAACTGGTTGAGTGCCCCGCCGAGGTCAGGCGCCGTGTCGGCCAGCGTACCGTCGAGGTCGAAGAGTACGGCCTCAGGCACTGCGCTGCGCCCTGAGCAGGTAGTTGACGTCGGTATCTGCGCCAAGCACGCCTTCGCGACTGAAGGGGTTGTAGCGCAGGCCGGTGATTTCCAGCACTTTCAGCCCGGCATCGCGGCACAGGTGTGCGAGTTCGGCAGGCTTGAGGAAGCGCGTGTAGTCGTGGGTTCCGCGTGGCAGGAGGTTGAACAGGTATTCCGCGCCTACAACCGCCAGCAGATAGGCCTTGGCGTTACGGTTGAGCGTGGATAGGAACACCTGGCCGCCGGGCTTCACCAGACGCGCGCAGGCTGCCACCGTGCTGGCCGGATCGGGCACATGCTCCAGCATTTCAAGGCAAGTGACATGGTCGAAGCTCGCCGGCGCTTCCGCCGCGATGGCCTCTGCCGAGATCAGGCGGTAGTCGATGGCATGGCCGCTTTCGTAGAGGTGCAGGCGAGCGATGCCCAGGGTTTTTTCGGAAAGGTCGATTCCGGTGACCTGTGCGCCAAGGGCAGCCATGCCTTCGCTGAGGAGCCCACCACCGCAGCCGACATCGATCACGCGTTTGCCGCTCAATCCTGCGTGGCGGTCGATCCATGCCAGACGGGCCGGGTTGATGTCATGCAGGGGACGAAATTCTGAATTCGGGTCCCACCAGCGATGGGCGACTTCCCCGAATTTGTCGAGTTCCTGCGGATCGGCGTTGCTGCTTGCATTCATGTGGGTGCCCCAGGTCATCTATCGGCATTAAGCGCAGTGGCCAAAACAAAAAAAGCCCTGCAGGGCAGGGCTTTTCCCGGAGTCAGACGAAATTACTGGTTCTTGGTTCCGATGACTTCGATTTCAACGCGACGATCAGGCTGCAGGCAGTCGATGGTCTTCTTGCTCTTCGGGCCCTTGCACTGGTCGGCCTTGGTGATCGGCTGCTTCTCGCCCTTGCCTTCGGTATAGACACGGTTCGGCTCGACACCCTTGCTCACCAGATAGGCCTTGACGGCTTCGGCACGCTTCTCGGAAAGCTTCTGGTTGTAGGCGTCGCTACCGAAGCGGTCGGCGTGGCCGACGGCGATGATCACTTCGAGCTTGATCCCCTTGATGTCGCCGGAAAGCTTGTCCAGTTTGGACTTGCCTTCAGGACGCAGGACGGCCTTGTCGAAATCGAACAGTGCGTCGGCGGCCAGGGTCACTTTCTGGGCGGCGGGTTTCGGCGCGGCGGCGGGTTTGGCAGCAGGTGCCATTGGCTTCGCCATCGGCGCAGCCATCGGTGCCTTCTTCACCAGGTCCGGATCGCATGCCTCGACGGCCATGGCCGGAGTCCAGTAGCCGGTGCGCCAGCAAAGGCCGGTGCCACTCTTGACTACATTAGCGCGTTGGTCGATGACATAGCCAACGGTGCCCTTGGTGTCGATACCCGGCGTCTGGGCGACGGCGGCAGCGGAAAGTCCGAGCAGGGTGGCGAGCAGCAGAGAATGTTTGGCGCTATTGAACATGTTTCCCCCTTTGGTGGGTTTGTTGAGTTTGACGGAATCCGGCATTTTTCTTTTCCCGGAGCGCAGCATTGCGTCAGGACGTCAGATGAGTATGCCACAAACCTGCGACGTCAAGCAATTCAGAAATGCCGATTTGCGCGGGAACACTGTTGCTCATTACCAAATTTCCCGCGACCCAAGTGTGGCTAACCTGCTCCCGTCCCGCCACATAGACGAGGTGAGAGGCGGGATCGAAGCAAGGCTGGATCAGCCATTCATCGAGACGAACGGCGCACAGGTCGGCTGCCTTGCCGGGCAGCAGGGAACCTATTTTTTCGTCCAGTCCGAGGGCGCGAGCGCCGCCCAAGGTAGCCGCTGCAAGCGTTGCATGGGCCGCGAGCGCTTCCGGATTCTGGCTCGCGCCTTTGGCCAGCAGTGCGGCATGGCGCATTTCCTGGAACATGTCGAGACGGTTGTTGGAAGCGGCGCCGTCCGTGCCGAAGCCGAAATTCATGCCATGCGACTGGATCGCCGACAAGGGCGTAATGCCGCTGCCGAGTTTCAGGTTGGATGTCGGGCAATGTGCCAGGTGGCATCCCTCATGCGCCAGCAGGTCGATTTCTCCGGGGTCGAGATGGACGCCGTGTACGGCGATCAACTGTGGCCCGATCAGGCCCAGGCGCCGCAGACGTTCAATCGGACGTACGCCATGTTGCTTGAGGCTTTCCTCGATTTCGTGGCGGGTTTCATGAACATGCATGTGGATCGGTAGTTCGAGTTGCGCGGCGAGGGTTGCGATCTTGCCGAAAGTCTTGTCGGCGACGGTATAGGGCGCGTGTGGTGCGAGGCAGAAGCTCAGCAGGGGGTCGCCGGCGAAATCGTCGCGGATGGCAAGTCCCTTGGCCAGATAATCGTCGGCGTCGGCGGCATAGTTGGTGGGAAACTCGATCGCGATGATGCCCATCACGGCGCGCATCCCGACACGTTGCGCCGCGACGGCGACGGCGTCGGGAAAAAAATACATGTCATTGAAGGTGGTGATGCCGCCGCGCAGCATTTCGGCGCAGGCCAGCAGGGTGCCGTCCCTCACGAAATCCGGTCCGGCGTGGCGCGATTCGGCCGGCCAGATGCGTTCGGATAGCCAGCGCATCAGGGGCAGATCGTCGGCGTAGCCGCGCAGCAGGCTCATCGCAGCGTGGGTGTGCAGGTTGACCAGGCCCGGCATCAGCACCTGGCCCGGCAGATCGAGGGTCTGCCGCGCTCGCCAGCGCTGCGCTGTCTCTTCATTGGGCAGCAGGCCAAGGATAAGGCCGTCCTTGACTGCCAGTGAATGGCCGGAAAGCGTTACTCCGACGGGTTCGATCGGGATGATCCATTCGGGATGGATCAGAAGATCCACATCGACGGGATTGGCGCTCGGAGCGGCAAGTGCATTCATGGCCCGATTCAACCAGATTTGGCTGTCCGCGACAACCGCCGCGGCTATCCGCGCATGCTAAAATTGCTCCTTTTTACGCCATCGTCCGCCGCAAGTCGGTTAAGGCAGCCTAAATGACCTCGTTCGCCAAAGAAACCCTGCCGATCAGCCTCGAAGAGGAGATGCGCCACTCTTACCTCGATTACGCCATGAGCGTGATTGTCGGACGGGCGCTGCCGGATGTGCGGGACGGTCTGAAACCCGTCCATCGCCGTGTGCTTTTTGCCATGCACGAGCTGTCCAACGACTGGAATCGGGCCTACAAGAAGTCGGCGCGCATCGTCGGCGACGTCATCGGTAAATACCATCCGCATGGCGACACGGCGGTGTACGACACCATCGTGCGCATGGCGCAGGATTTCTCGCTGCGCTACATGCTGGTCGATGGCCAGGGCAACTTCGGCTCGGTTGACGGCGACAATGCGGCCGCGATGCGCTACACCGAAGTGCGCATGGCACGCATCGGCCATGAACTGCTGATCGATATCGACAAGGAAACCGTCGATTTCGGCCCCAATTACGACGGTTCCGAACATGAACCGCTGATTCTCCCGGCGCGTATCCCGAACCTGTTGATCAACGGTTCCTCGGGCATCGCGGTCGGCATGGCGACCAACATTCCGCCCCACAACCTCAACGAAGTGGTGGATGCCTGCCTGCTGCTGCTGGGCAATCCGGAAACCACGATCGATGAACTGATCAACATCATTCCGGCCCCCGATTTCCCTACCGCCGCGCTGATCTACGGCGTTTCCGGCGTGCGCGACGGCTATCTTACCGGTCGCGGGCGCGTGATCATGCGGGCACGCACGCACATCGAGGATCTGCCGCGCAACGGGCGCCAGGCGATCGTGGTCGACGAACTGCCTTACCAGGTCAACAAGAAGACCCTGCAGGAAAAGATCGCCGAACTGGTGCACGAGAAGAAGATCGACGGCATCGCGCATATTCAGGACGAGTCCGACAAGTCGGGCATGCGCCTGGTAATTGAACTGAAGAAGGGCGAAGTGCCCGAGGTGGTGCTGAACCATCTCTACAAGCAGACGCAGTTGCAGGATACCTTCGGCATGAACATGGTGGCCTTGGTCGATGGCCGGCCGCGCCTGCTCAATCTCAAGGAAATGCTGCAATGCTTCCTTGCCCACCGGCGCGAAGTCATTACCCGGCGCACGGTGTTCGAACTGCGCAAGGCGCGCGAACGGGGACACATCCTCGAAGGCCTGGCGGTCGCCTTGTCCAACGTCGACGAAATCATTGCCCTGATCAAGGCGGCGCCGACGCCGGCGGACGCCAAGCGCGGACTGATGGGGCGCAACTGGCGCTCGAGTATGGTCGAAGGCATGCTGGCGCGTGCTTCAGCGGAGTCGTCGCGTCCCGATGGCCTGGCGGCGGAATTCGGCCTTTCGGCGCAGGGTTACCTGCTCTCCGACGCACAGGCCCAGGCGATTCTGGAACTGCGCCTGCAGCGCCTGACCGGGCTGGAGCAGGACAAGATCGTTGCCGAGTACAAGGAGGTGATGGACCAGATCGCCGACCTGCTGGACATCCTGGCCCGCCCCGAGCGCATCACCACGATCATCGGCGACGAACTGGCGGCGGTCAAGGCGCAGTTCGGCGACGCCCGGCGCTCCGAGATCGTTCTCAGCACAGCCGATATCAACCTGGAAGACTTGATCGTGCGCGAGGACATGGTGGTCACGCTCTCGCATACCGGCTATGTCAAGCGCCAGCCCCTCGCCGATTACCGCGCGCAGCGGCGCGGCGGCCGCGGCAAGCAGGCGGCGGCGATCAAGGACGACGATTTCGTCGATCGCCTATTCATCGCCAACACTCACGACTACATCCTGTGCTTTTCCAACCGCGGCCGGGTCTATTGGCTCAAGGTCTATGAAGCGCCGGAAGGCACGCGCAACTCGCGCGGCAAACCCATCGTCAACCTTTTCCCGCTCGAAGAGCGCGAGAAGATTACGGCGATCCTGCCGGTCAAGGAATTCGACGAAGAACACTTCGTCTTCATGGCCACCGCCATGGGCACCGTGAAGAAGACGCCATTGACCAGCTTTGCCAATCCGCGCAAGGCCGGCATCATCGCGGTCGGCCTGGACGAGGGCGATCACCTGATCGGCGTCGCGATCACCAACGGCCAGTGCGACGTCATGCTGTTCTCGGACGCCGGCAAAGCGTACCGCCTTGCCGAGGACGACGTGCGGCCGATGGGGCGCGAGGCGCGTGGCGTGCGCGGCATGATGCTGGAAGACGACCAGCAGGTGATTTCCATGCTGGTGGCGGACAGTGAAGAGTATTCCGTGCTGACCGCGACCGAGAACGGATTCGGCAAGCGCACCCCCATCGCCGAGTACACCCGCCACGGCCGCGGTACCAAGGGCATGATCGCGATCCAGACTTCCGAACGCAATGGCAAGGTGGTTGCTGCCGTGCTTGCCGACCTCGGCGAAACGCGCGAAGAGATCATGCTGATTTCGACCGGCGGCGTGCTGATTCGCACCCGGGTTACCGACATTCGCGTCATGAGCCGCTCGACGCAGGGTGTGACGCTGATCAATCTCGATGAAGGCACCTATCTGGCCGGCGTCGAAAAGGTGATCGAAACCGAAGACGAGGATCCGGCTGAGGACCTGCCGAACGAAGATCAGGCGGACTAGCCGAGGGCTATTCCGCGCGAGTGGACGTGACAATCCATCGATTAATGTATACGGTATCCTGTATTCTCTTGCTATCCTGATTTTTCCATATTGATTTAGTCACTTCCGGAGGCTGGTTATGGCACGTATTTTCAATTTCAGCGCAGGACCCGCGGCGCTTCCCGAGACCGTACTCAAGCAAGCTGCCGATGAACTTCTCGACTGGCACGGCAGCGGCCAGTCGGTGATGGAAATGAGCCATCGCGGCAAGGAATACATGGGCATCCACGCCCAGGCCGAAGCCGATCTGCGCGAACTGATGGCCATACCCGCCAACTACAAGGTGCTGTTCCTGCAGGGTGGCGCCACGCTGCAGTTCGAGATGATCCCGATGAACCTGTTGGCCGGCAAGGCCGGCGCGGACTACGTGCATACCGGGGAGTGGGCCAAGAAGGCCATCAAGGCGGCCAAGGCTTTCGGCAAGGTGAATATCGTCGCCAGCAGCGAGGAAGGCAAATTCACCTACGCACCTGCACAAAAGGACTGGAAGCTCGACAAGGATGCCGCCTTCGTGCATTACACCGCCAACGAGACCATCGGCGGCGTCGAATTCCACTGGACTCCCGAAACCGGTGACGTGCCGCTGGTGTGCGACATGTCGTCGAACATCCTGTCGAAGCCGATCGACGTCAGCAAGTACGGCCTGATCTACGCCGGCGCGCAGAAGAACATCGGGCCGGCCGGCCTGACCATCGTCATCATCCGCGACGACTTGATCGGCAAGGGTGTGCCCGCGCCGCAGACCATGATGGACTACAAGACCCACGCCGAAAACGACTCGATGTACAACACGCCGCCCACCTATGGCATCTACATCGCCGGCCTGGTATTCCAGTGGCTCAAGCAGCAGGGCGGACTGGCGGCTATCGAGAAGCAGAACATCGCCAAGGCCAAGATGCTCTACGACTGTATCGATGCATCGAACTTCTACGCCAATCCGGTGCGCAAGGACGACCGCTCGCGCATGAACGTACCTTTCACGCTCAAGGATGCGGCGCTGGACGAGGAGTTCCTCAAGGGTGCCAAGGCCAAGGGCATGGTGCAGCTCAAGGGACACCGTTCGGTCGGCGGCATGCGCGCGTCGATCTACAACGCGATGTCGCTTGCCGGCGTCGCCGCGCTGGTCGATTACATGAAGGAATTCGAGGCGAGGTTTGCCAAATGAGCATGGTCGGGCCGATCAGTGTCTTGGTCCTCAACCAGATTTCGCAGAACGGCCTCAAGCGCCTGCCGGCGGAGCGCTACCACGTGGGCAAGGACATCGCCAACCCGGATGCCATCATGGTGCGTTCGGCCGACATGCATAAAATGGACATTCCGCGGTCGGTACAGGCCATCGGCCGTGCCGGCGCCGGTACCAACAACATTCCGGTCAAGGCCATGTCGGCGCGCGGCGTGCCGGTGTTCAACGCACCGGGCGCCAATGCCAATGCGGTCAAGGAACTGGTGGTCGCCGGCATGCTGCTCGCTGCGCGCAATATCGGCGGCGCCATGAAGTTCGTCGGATCGCTGGATCCCACCGATCCGGAGATGGAGAAGAAGGTCGAGGACGGCAAGAAGACTTTCGCCGGCTTCGAGCTGGCGGGGCATACGCTGGGCGTGATCGGCCTGGGCAAGATCGGCTGTCTGGTCGCCGATGTGGCGATCAAGCTCGGCATGCATGTGCTTGGCTACGATCCCGAAATCACGGTCGATGCCGCCTGGAGCCTGCCGTCGCAGGTCAAGAAGGCGAACAGCGTGGCGGAAGTGCTGAAAAGCGCCAACTTCGTCTCGATGCATGTGCCGCTGGTCGATGCCACGCGCAAGATGATCAACGCCGAGATGCTGGCCCACGCCAGGCATGGTGCCGTGCTGCTGAACTTTTCCCGCGAGGGCGTGGTGGATGAGACGGCGGTGCTCGCCGCGCTCAACGCCAAGAAGCTCGGTGCCTATGTTTGCGACTTCCCCAGTGCCCACGTCAACCATCATCCCCATGTCATCGCCTTGCCGCATCTGGGCGCATCCACGGGCGAGGCCGAAGAAAACTGCGCCATCATGGTCGCCGACCAGTTGCGCGAGTATCTGGAGCACGGCAACGTGCAGAACGCCGTGAACTTTCCCAACGTCGTGGTGCCGCGCGAATCCAACTTCCGCATTGCCGTCGCCAATGCCAATGTGCCGAACATGCTGGGGCAGATTTCAACGACCATGGCCGATGCGGGGCTGAATATCCACACCATGGTCAACAAATCGCGCGGCGAAATGGCCTACACGCTGGTGGACGTGGATAGCCAGGTGAAGCCGGCGGTGATCGCCGCCATAGCGAAAATCGATGGTGTGCTGGCTGTTCGGTATCTGCCGCTGGAGAGCTGAGAGTGGCCGACGATTCGCAGGAGCTGGGCACGCTGCGCGAGGCAATCGACGCGATCGACGGCGAGCTGCTGCGCCTGATCAACGAGCGGGCGCAGCTGGCGCACCGCATCGGAGAAATCAAGCAGGGCAATATCTACCGGCCGGAACGCGAAGCGCAAGTGCTGCGCCGGGTCGCCGAACGCAATCCCGGCCCGCTCTCCGCAGCCGCGGCGCAGCGCATCATTCGCGAGGTCATGTCGGCCTGCCTGGCGCTGGAGCAGCCACTGACCATCGCCTACCTGGGCCCGGCCGGCACCTATTCCGAAGCGGCGGCGCGCAAGCAATTCGGCGGTGCACCAACCCTGCTGCCGTGTCCGGCGATCGACGATGTTTTCAGGACGATCGAATCCGGCAACGCCAATTACGGCGTGGTGCCGATCGAGAATTCGACCGAGGGCGCCATCGGCCGCTCGCTGGATCTGCTGTTGTCCTCGCCGCTCAAGATTTGCGGCGAGATCAATCTGCCGATTCATCACAACCTGATGACCCGGTGCGGTGCCTTGACCGACGTCACCCGCGTCTATTCCCACGCCCAATCGCTGGCGCAGTGCCATGAGTGGCTCAACCGCAATCTGCCTCTGGTGAGCCGCGTGCCGGTGGCGAGCAATGCCGAGGCGGCGCGTCTGGCGGCTGGAGAAGCGGGCGCCGCCGCGGTCGCGGGCGATGCCGCCGCCGAGCTGTACGCCTTGCCGATACTGGCCGCCAACATCGAGGACGATCCGAACAACACCACGCGCTTCGTCATCATTGCCGACCACGATGCCGGCGCTTCCGGGGCGGACCGCACCTCGCTGGTGTGTTCGGCGCAGAACCGGCCGGGGGCGGTGTATCAGCTCCTGGCGCCGTTCGCCGATAACGGCGTTTCCATGAGCCGCCTTGAATCCCGTCCGGCCCGCGGCTTTGGCGGCAGCCGCTGGGAATATGTGTTTTATATCGACATAGAAGGCCATCGCAGCGAGCCGGCGGTTGCTCGCGCGCTGGAAGAACTGCGTCACCGCGCCGGCTTCGTCAAAGAGCTGGGCTCCTATCCCAAAGCCATTTACTGAAGGTTCGACCATGAGCATCGTTCTCCAGGCCCCGTCTTACGTTCGAGCCATTTCGCCCTATATTCCCGGCAAGCCGATCACCGAACTGGCCCGCCAGATGGGTCTGCCGGTGGCAAAGATCGTCAAGCTGGCGTCTAACGAGAACCCCCTGGGCATGAGCCCGCTGGCGCGCAAGGCGGTCGAAGGGGCTTTGGCCGGCGTCGAGCGTTACCCGGACCAGTTCGACCTGATCGCCGCATTGGCCGAGCGCCACGGCGTGGCGCAGGAACAGGTGGTACTGGGCAATGGCTCGAACGACGTGCTCGACCTTGCGGCCCGTGTATTTCTGGCGCCGGGCCGTTCGGCCGTGTTCTCCAAGCATGCGTTCGCCGTCTATCCGCTGGCGACCATGTCCGCCGGCGCCGAATGCATTGCCGCCGCGGCGAAGAACTATGGCCATGATCCGGAGGCGATGCTCGCCGCAATTCGTCCCGATACGCACATGGTGTGGATCGCCAATCCGAACAACCCCACCGGCAACTTCCTGCCGCAGGCCGAAGTGCGGGCCTTCATCGAAAAAATCCCCGCGCACATCGCGGTGGTGCTGGACGAGGCCTATACGGAATACCTGGCGCCGGCCGATCGTGCAGACACAGTCGCGTGGATCAAGGACTTTCCCAACCTTTTGGTCGTGCGCACCTTTTCCAAGATCTATGGACTGGCCGGATTGCGCGTCGGCTACGGTGTCGGCCGGGCCGAGGTGATCGACTTGCTGAACCGGGTGCGCCAGCCCTTCAACGTGAACAACCTGGCCCTGGCCGGCGCCATCGCGGCGCTGGATAACCATGTTTTCCTTGCCGAAAGCTACGAGTCCAATCGGCGTGGCATGGAGCAGATCGTGGCCGGTCTCAAGCGGCTGGGTCTGGATCACATTCCGTCCCATGGCAACTTCGTCACCTTCGAGGTGGCCGATACCGCTGCCGTCAATGGCAAGCTGCTGAAGCAGGGCGTGATCGTGCGGCCCATCGGCGGCTATGGCATGCCCAAGCACCTGCGCGTGACAATCGGTCTCGACGCGGAAAACCGGATTTTTCTCGAAGCCCTGGAAAAATCGCGCTGATGGCCCAAAGCAAAATTGTCATCTGCGGCGTCGGGCTGATCGGCGGCTCGTTCGCGCTCGCACTCAAGCAGTCGGCGCTGGCGCTACGGCGGGACATGCAGGTCGTGGGCATGGGACGCACCCGCGCGCCGCTGGAGCAGGCCATGCGGCTTGGCGTGATCGATGCCATCGCGTCCGACTGGGCGTCTGCGCTCGACGGTGCCGACCTGGTGCTGCTCGGCATGCCGGTGGGCCAGATGCCGGCGGTGATGGAGGCGCTGGCGCCCCATCTGCAGCCGCACACCATCGTTACCGACGGCGGCAGCACCAAGTCGGATGTCGTCGCCGCGGCGCGCGCGGCACTCGGCGACAAGATCGGACAATTTGTTCCCGGCCATCCGATCGCCGGTGCCGAGAAAAGCGGCGTCGCAGCAGCGCAGGCGGATCTTTACGTCGACCGCCGCGTGGTGCTAACACCGCTGCCCGAAAATTCGGCTGACGACGTGCAGGTACTGCGCACGGTCTGGGAGCTTTGCGGCGCGAAGGTGTCGCAACTCGCCCCCGGGGAACATGACCGCGTTTTCGCCGCCGTCAGCCATTTGCCGCACCTGCTGGCCTTTGCGCTGGTGCATGATTTTGCCCAGCGCCCCAATTCGGACCAGCTGTTCGGCTTTGCCGCCGGCGGCTTCCGCGACTTCACGCGCATCGCCAGCAGCCATCCGGAGATGTGGCGCGACATCTGCGTCGCCAATCGCCAGGCCTTGCTGCTCGAACTCGACGCCTACATGGTCGAACTGATGCGCACCCGGGTGCTGCTCGCCGGGGCCGATGCGGATGGCCTCGAGGCCATGTTCAGCACCGCCCGCGAGCGGCGCGACGCTTGGCTGGATTCGCTGTTGCCGCCGGGCGAATAGCAGGGCTATCATCTCGTCTGTCATGACTGGGAGCCCGAAATGCCCATCGTGCTTGCAGTTCGCGAACATGCTGATCGCCAGTTATATGGTCTCGGCAATAGTCGGCGCTGACGAGACGGCGGTTGAGCAAGAAGCGGTACCACTATGTTGGAGGACCGAGCAATGAATGCACGCGTTGAAGCGGTCATGGAAATGGCTAAGACATGGCCGACGGAGGACCAGGCCGAACTGCTGGATGCGCTGTTCGGTTTGGTCAGTCCCGTTGGTGGCGAACTGGAAGCGCAATGGATCAATGAATGCGAAGATCGCTGTGCCGCCATCGATAGCGGCGAAATGCCCTTAATTGCAGCTGATCTGGTAATGGCCAAATACCGTCGCTGATGGACCTGTGTTTTTCACCGGCTGCGCAAGTCGAATTGGATGATGCGTTTGCTTACCTGGAAGGCGAGGAGCCGGGTTTGGGCTATCGTTTTATTGCCGACGTGGTTGAGGCGCTCGATCGTATTCAGATGTACCCGCTGGCATGGCATCCGCTCGGCCGCAATTTGCGGCGCTGCCACTTGAAGCATTTTCGCTATGGCGTGATTTACCGAATTCGCGGTGACTAGGCGGAGGTCATCGCCATTGCACATGACAGCCGGCGGCTGGGCTATTGGCGGGACAGATTGGGCGCGTAGTGAATCCGGGACTTACGCTGGCAATTTGCCATAAGGATTCAGCGGCGGCCCCGAGCCTGGCCCCTTTTATTCCCGCTGCCGTTTCAAGATTCGGGAGGGAGATGATGAGGGAACTTGATGAGGAAATTTAGACCGAATTCGTGGGCAATTGAACCCACTCTGTTGAGGTTGGTAATTGTGTTGGGATTGGTGTCAGGCGTAATTGCCTGCCAACTTCAGGAGAATGAAGGGCAAAAACGCGTCAAATACTTTCTCAAAGATCCTGCATCTGCTGAGTTCAGGGGAGCACAGATGTTTAAACAGCAGGATGGTGATCAGGTGTACTGTGGGGAAGTCAATTCCAAAAATGGTTATGGAGCGCTTTCCGGGTTTTCCAAGTATGTTGTGATTGGAAATGCTGTATTTCTCGAGGATGACGGCCAATTTATCTATAAGGAGCAAGAGGAGAAAGATCTTGGCGGAACATTGACCGCAAGGATAACAATTCAAATTGCGAAATTGAACGCGGAAAATCGAAATCTCGAAAACAGAATCAATAGAGTCATCACTAACTCCAAGTCGTATAGCTACAGCGCCATAGATGTGGCGTGGGAGAGATGTAAGTAGCTATGAGTATCAATGGAGCCCGATGTGAGTGACATTTACGCGAACGCAGTCGACTCGCTGCGCATCGGTATCGAGCACTTCCTGAAGGAGTCAGGCTACTCCAGCCGGAAGCACGCAATTCTTACCCTCTTTCATTCAATTGAGCTCTTCCTGAAAGAACAGCTCCATCGCACGAACCCAATTCTCATCTACCGAAGCATCGACACCAAGATCACCGATGACTCACAAACCGTAGGCATCAAAGAATGTCTCACGCGACTTGAGAATCTGGGAATAGGGTTGCCAAAGCAGCCTCAGACAATCATCGAAAAGATTCAGAAACGCCGCAATCGCATAGAGCATCACCGGTACGACCACCAGAAGGAGGACGAGGTAACAATTGCAGAGTCGCTCCAGTTCATCTTGTTCTTCGTCGACAACGTTTTGAAGGAGAAACTGGAAGCCGATATTAGGCCGGAAACGCTGCGCGAAATTCAACGAATCGTGTATGAGCACGATCATTTGTACTGGATAGCGATACACAGGCTTGAGACTTGGATGCATGAAACGTGGTCAACTTGGAACAATGTGGAGTCGGACACACCAGACGAGTTTCCCGGAACGCTGGACTGTCCAATCTGTCGCCAGAGCTTTCTGATCATTGGTTATCACGACAAGCCATTCTGCTGCTACTGTAATACGAGCGTAGACGCCACTGAATGCGAGAATTGTGGAAGAACGTACCTTGTCACCGAGAGTTGCTGTTCCGGGTCTTCGGAGTAGAAAAGATGCATAACTGGTAGCCAACCGGATCTACACAATAACCCAAGCCGGTCGGTTACTTCTGCGTCGGGCGCCAGTTCAACCAACCTCAAACATGATGACCTTCAGTACCAACAATATATGCGAATGAAACTCCCCACCCGAAAGCAAGCATCGACTGCAATAATTTTGCTAACTGCATGCACTATCACCTCCGCGCAAGGAAAACTGGAATACAGAAGCCCTGATGATGTTGATCTTCCTCCGATAGAACAACGAAAAATCATTGGGACGTGGTTGACCAAACCGCCTCCTGATTCATGCACGCGAAGCTTTGAAGAAGTCCGTAATAAGGTCTACGAGGTTATTCGCTGTATTGATGGCAGTGGAGGAAAAACTGGTCGAATGGTTACAGCCGCCTCCACAAAGAAGTTTTTGTCACGCACAAGTCGAACTGGCGACTACTATTTAATCCAGCCGAACGGCGATCTCTCGGTTCGGGACAGAGGTGGCGAGATCGGATTGGAGCCGAAGCACGCCGCTCTATGGCCAACCAAACAGAGCAAGTCGACCCTGCAATCAAATGCTGAGGATGCCAAAACAAAAGGACTGACCTGCTATGACGTCGGCTATCGATATGGCCACACGGCAGCAAGTTCGATGAAGGGCAAGCATGTCGACCCTCCATGGGATTTTGCTACACCCACTCGGTGCAAGGATGATGCGAGTACGCAGAATGGAATACAAGCTGGAACGCGTGCCGCGTTGTAGTTCGCGATCATGTTTCGACTCAATGGTTTCGTAACGAATGGGGCTAGGGTCGAATAATCCCCAACCTTCCGCAGCCATTACCGCATGGACCACATTGACCTCCCCGCTCTGACGCGCGCCGCCGGCACCATTCGTCTGCCCGGCTCGAAAAGCATATCAAACCGCATGCTGCTGCTCGCCGCGCTGGCGCAAGGCACGACCGAAATCCGCGACCTGCTGGATTCCGATGACACGCGCGTGATGCTGGCGGCGCTGCAGAAAGTTGGCGTTGGCGTGACGGCGCTGGGCGGCGGCGCCTGGCGCGTCGAGGGCTGCGGCGGGGTTTTCCCGATCAAGGATGCCGATCTGTTCATGGGCAACGCCGGCACCGCGATCCGCCCGCTGACCGCAGCGCTGGCGCTGTCGGGCGGACACTACCGCCTGTCCGGCGTGCCGCGCATGCATGAGCGGCCGATCGGCGATCTGGTCGATGGCCTGCTGCAGATCGGCGCCGATGTTCGATACACGGGCAATCCCGGTTTTCCGCCGCTGGCCATCCATCCGGCGAGCGTGAAACTCGCCGCGCCAATCCGCCTGCGCGGCGATGTGTCTTCGCAGTTCCTCACCGCGCTGCTGATGGCCCTGCCGTTGACAGAAGCGACGGCGGTGATCGAGATGACTACTGAACTCATTTCGCGTCCCTACATCGAAATCACGCTGAACCTGATGGCACGGTTTGGCGTGCAGGTTGAGCGCGACGGCTGGCAGCGCTTCACGATTGCCGCGGGCCAGCACTACCAAAGTCCGGGCTTGCTGCATGTCGAAGGCGACGCTTCGGCTGCTTCGTATTTCCTCGCCGCCGGCGCTATCGGCGGCGGCCCGGTGCGGGTCGAAGGCGTCGGCCGCAACAGCATCCAGGGCGACGTGCGTTTCGCCGAAGCCTTGGAGGCGA
This sequence comes from Sulfuritalea sp., assembly GCA_034376265.1. Taxonomy (GTDB): domain Bacteria; phylum Pseudomonadota; class Gammaproteobacteria; order Burkholderiales; family Rhodocyclaceae; genus Sulfuritalea. The sequence continues at coordinate 6,208 of JAXMJU010000100.1, read as the reverse complement.
TGGGCGCGCGCATCGAATGGGGCGAGCAGCATATCGAGGCGCGGGCACCGCTGTCGGGCAAGCTCAAGGCCTTCGATCTCGATCTGAACCACATTCCCGACGCGGCGATGACGCTGGCCGTTGCGGCGCTGTTCGCCGACGGCCGCTGCCTGCTGCGCAATATCGCATCGTGGCGCGTCAAGGAAACCGATCGCATCGCGGCCATGGCGACCGAGTTGCGGAAACTCGGGGCGACCGTGGAGGAGGGCGCCGACTGGCTCGCCGTGACGCCAGCGCCAACTCTTGAGTTCGGCATCGCCATCGACACCTATGACGACCATCGCATGGCGATGTGCTTCGCGCTGGCGGCGCTGGGCGGTGTGCCGGTGACCATCAACGATCCGGCTTGCGTAAACAAGACCTTTCCCGACTACTTCGACGCCCTGGCCGAAATTACTGCGCCGGTGATCGCCATCGATGGTCCCTCGGCTTCGGGCAAGGGCACGGTGGCCGAGCGCGTGGCGGCAGCCCTCGGCTATCACTACCTCGACAGCGGATCGCTGTATCGCCTGACCGCACTCGCGGCGCAACGCGCCGGCCTTGCGCTGGATGACGAGGCCGGCGTCGCGGCGTTGGCGGCCGGTCTGCCCGCCAGTTTCTCCGGCGGCCGCATCCTGCTTGCGGACGACGATGTGACGGACGCCATCCGTACCGAGGAAATCTCGGTTGGCGCCTCGAAAGTGGCGGCTTTGCCGGCCGTGCGTGCCGCGCTGCTGGCCCGCCAGCACGCCTATCGCCGCTTCCCCGGCCTGGTGGCGGACGGTCGCGACATGGGCTCGGTGGTCTTTCCCGCAGCCGGCGCCAAGGTGTTTCTTACCGCCTCGGCCCAGGCGCGTGCAGAAAGGCGCTATAAACAGTTGATCGCAAAGGGGATGCCTGCTAACATGCACGCCCTTTTGCAAGATTTGCAGGAACGGGATGCGCGCGATGCCCAACGCAGCGTGGCGCCCCTCCGGCATTGCGACGATGCGGATCTGGTGGATACCACCGAGATGAACATCGAAGCAGCAGTGGCAGCCGTAATGACGATCGTTCAGCGGTCGCCACTGTGATTCAAGTATCAGGAAACTGTCATACCAGTAAAGCAACACAGTAACGGTGTCGCAACGGCCGCCCGGTCGCTGCGGCGAAACTTAACCAACCCGTCACCCCGGTGACAAACATCCGTAAGGTCCCCCACTCAATGTCTACTGCTGCTATTGCCGAAAGTATTATCGAAAACTCACCCATGGAGAGCTTTGCCGCCCTGTTCGAGGAAAGCCTCCAGCGCCAGGAAATGCGTGCCGGTGAAGTAATCACGGCCGAAGTTGTTCGCATCGACCAGAATTTCGTGGTCGTCAATGCGGGTCTCAAATCCGAAAGCATGATTCCCGTCGAGGAATTCCACAATGAACGTGGCGAGCTCGAAGCCAAGCCGGGCGATTTCGTCCTGGTCGCGATCGAGATGCTCGAAGACGGCTATGGCGCCACGCGCCTGTCGCGCGAGAAGGCCAAGCGCATCGCCGCCTGGAACGATCTCGACAAGGCCATGGTCGACGGCGCCCTGGTCAAGGGTCTGATCACCGGCAAGGTCAAGGGCGGTCTGACCGTCATGGTCAATGGCATCCGTGCCTTCCTCCCCGGCTCGCTGGTCGATACCCGTCCGGTCAAGGACACCACGCCCTTCGAAGGCAAGGAATACGAATTCAAGGTCATCAAGCTCGACCGCAAGCGCAACAACGTGGTGGTTTCGCGCCGCGCCGTGCTTGAGGCCAGCATGGGTGAAGAGCGCCAGAAGCTGCTGGAAAACCTGCAGGAAGGCACCGTCATCAAGGGCATCGTCAAGAACATCACCGACTACGGCGCCTTCGTCGATCTCGGCGGCATCGACGGCCTGCTGCACATCACCGACCTGGCCTGGCGCCGCGTGCGTCACCCGTCCGAAGTGCTCAATGTCGGCGACGAAGTCACCGCCAAGGTGCTCAAGTTCGACCAGGAAAAGAACCGCGTCAGCCTCGGCATGAAGCAGCTGGGCGAAGATCCGTGGGTGGGAATCGCCCGCCGTTACCCGCAGGGCACGCGCCTGTTCGGCAAGGTCACCAACCTGACCGACTACGGTTCCTTCGTCGAGATCGAGCAGGGCATCGAAGGCCTGGTGCACGTCTCCGAAATGGACTGGACCAACAAGAACATCCACCCGACCAAGGTTGTCCAGCTGGGCGATGAAGTCGAAGTGATGATTCTCGAGATCGACGAAGACCGTCGCCGCATTTCGCTCGGCATGAAGCAGTGCATGGCGAACCCGTGGGACGATTTCGCGATGAACCACAAGAAGGGCGACAAGGTCCGCGGCGCCATCAAGTCGATCACCGACTTCGGCATCTTCATCGGCCTGCCCGGCGGCATCGACGGCCTGGTGCATCTGTCCGACCTGTCCTGGTCTGCAACGGGCGAAGAAGCCAAGCAGAACTTCAAGAAGGGCGATGAAGTCGAGGCCGTGGTGCTGTCCATCGATGTCGAGAAGGAGCGTATATCGCTCGGCGTCAAGCAGCTCGATGGCGATCCCTTCACCAGTTTCGTTGCCACCCACGACAAGAACAGCCTGGTGTCCGGCACGGTGACCAGCGTCGATCAGCGTGGCGCGGTGGTGGATCTGGGTTCCGAGGTCGAAGGCTATCTGCGGGTCTCCGAGTTCTCCCGCGAGCGCATCGAAGACCTGACCCAGCATCTGAAGGTCGGCGACGTGATCGAAACCATGATCGTCAATGTCGATCGCAAGACGCGCTCGATCAACCTGTCGATCAAGGCTAAGGACCAGGTGGAACAAAGCCAGGCGATGCAGAAGCTTGCATCCGACAGCAGTTCGGCCAGCAGCGGCACGACCAATCTGGGCGCGCTGCTCAAGGCCAAGCTCAACCAGCAGTCATAACACTCTGACCTCATGACAAAATCGGAACTCATCGCCCGGCTGGCGGAGCGTTTTCCCCAGCTTGTGGCGAAGGATGCCGACTATGCCGTCAAGATGATCCTCGATGCCCTCACTGCGGCGCTGGTGCGCAGTGATCGCATCGAGATCCGCGGCTTCGGCAGCTTTGCGCTGAACTATCGGCCACCGCGCGTAGGTCGCAATCCGAAGTCGGGCGACAAGGTGCAGGTACCTGAAAAGTACGTGCCCCATTTCAAGGCCGGCAAGGAACTGCGGGAACGGGTCGATTATCGGCCATGAGCCGCGCAGCTTGCATCAGAGCGGCACCCTAGTCAGGGTGCCGTTTTGCTGACCTTCAGAATTCTATTGTGACCACCCTGTTCAAGCTTCTTGTCTGGCTGTTGCGTATCGTGGTCTTCGTCGGGCTGTTCGGACTGGCGATCAAGAACAGCGGCCCGATGGAATTGCGCTTCTTTCTCGAACAGTCCTGGACCGCGCCCGTTTCGCTGGTGATCCTCACGGTATTCGCCATAGGCGTGGCGGTCGGGCTGACCGCGGCGCTGGGCGTATTCCTGCGCCCCGACCGCACCTCGCCGCGCGAGCCGCGTTAGCCCCATGGAGATCGAACTCTGGTGGCTGCTGGTCCTGCCGGCGTTTTTCGTTCTCGGCTGGGTGGCGGCGCGGATCGATATCAGGCAACTTCTTAAAGAGTCGCGCGCCCTGCCGCGTTCCTATTTCAAGGGCCTGAATTTTCTGCTCAACGAACAGCCGGACCAGGCCATCGAAGCCTTCATCGAGGCGGCGCGCGTCGATCCGGAAACCATAGAACTGCATTTCGCGCTGGGCAGCCTGTTTCGCCGCCGCGGCGAGACCGACCGCGCCATCCGCGTGCATCAGAACCTGATCGAGCGCGACGGCTTGTCGGCGGTGCAGCGTCTGCACGCGCTGTCGGAACTCGGCCAGGACTATCTCAAGGCCGGCCTGCTGGATCGCGCCGAAGACATCTTCGTCAAATTGCGCGGCACGGACCGTGACGAGGAGGCGCTGAAGAATCTGCTGGAAATCTACCAGCAGGAAAAGGAATGGGCCAAGGCGATCGCCATTTGCGATGCCATGCCCAACCATTCGGATCATCTTTGGCACAAGGAAATTGCCGAGTTTCGTTGCGAGATGGCCGCCAATGAAATGCTTCATGATCGCCACGACGAAGCGCGCCGGCTGCTCGAAGATGCGCTGGTTGCCAACCGCAAGTGCGTGCGCGCCAATTTGCTGCTGGGCGAGCTGGCGGCGAAGCTTGGCGCTGGCCGAGGTGACGTAAACGAGGCGATCGAGTACTGGAAACGCATCGAACAGCAGAATCCGGTGTATCTCGCCTTGGCCGCGGAAAAGCTCATGACCGCCCATATCCAGGCCGGGCGCCGCGAACAGGGCGTGCAACTGCTGCGCGGTTGGCTGGAGCGCCATCCCTCGCTCGACCTGCTCGACGCGGTGTTTCGCGCGACGCTCGACAACGACGGCGCCGAAGCGGCCTATACGCTGGTGCGCGACGAATTGCGGCGCAATCCGACGCTGCTCGGACTCGACAAACTGCTCGAAGCGCAAATCCTGGTGGTGCCACCCGAGCGGCGTCCCGACCTGGAACTGATCAAGAACCTGATCCACAATCACACCCGACGCGTCGCGCGCTATCGCTGCGATGCCTGCGGTTTCAAGGCGCGGCAGTTCTACTGGCGCTGCCCCGGCTGCGGCGGCTGGGAAACCTACCCGCCCCGCCGCACCGAAGAATTCGACATTACCTTGTAGAGGAACTCCATGAAGATCACCGTCATCGGCACCGGTTACGTCGGCCTGGTCTCCGGCACCTGCCTGGCAGACGTCGGCAACGACGTGCTCTGCCTCGATCTCGACGCGGCGAAAATCCGCACCCTCAACGAAGGCGGCATTCCGATTTACGAACCCGGCCTGGAAGCCATGGTGAGGAGGAACGAAGCGGCCGGACGCCTGCGCTTCACCACCGACATCGAGGCCGCCGTCGCCCACGGCGTGCTGCAGTTCATTGCCGTCGGCACTCCGCCCGACGAGGACGGTTCCGCCGACCTGCAATACGTGGTCGCCGCCGCCGGCAATGTCGGACGCTACATGGACGGCTACAAGGTCGTGGTGGACAAGTCCACGGTTCCGGTGGGTACCGCCGAAAAGGTGCGCGCGGCGATCGCCGAAGAGCTCGACGGGCGTGGCGCCAAGATCGACTTCAGCGTGGTTTCCAATCCCGAGTTCCTCAAGGAAGGCGCGGCAGTCGACGACTTCATGAAGCCCGACCGCATTGTGGTCGGTGCCGACGACGAGCGCGCGATAGCCCTGATGCGGGAACTCTACGCACCTTTTCAGCGCAATCACGAACGCCTGATCCTGATGGACGTGAAGAGCGCCGAACTGACCAAGTACGCCGCCAACGCCATGCTGGCGACCCGCATCAGCTTCATGAACGAACTCGCCAACCTGGCCGAAAGGCTCGGAGCCGACATCGAACTGGTCAGGAAGGGCATCGGCTCCGATCCGCGCATCGGTTTCCATTTTCTGTATCCGGGAGTCGGCTACGGCGGTTCCTGCTTTCCCAAGGACGTACAGGCCCTGATTCGCACCGCGCAGGATGCCGGACACGAGCTGCAGGTGCTGCAGGCGGTCGAGGCGGCCAACCAGGTGCAGAAGGGCGTGCTGGGGCACAAGATCACCGCGCGCCTGGGCAAGGATCTCGACGGCAAGACCTTCGCCCTCTGGGGCCTGGCCTTCAAGCCCAATACCGACGACATGCGCGAGGCGCCGAGCCTGGTGCTGATCGAGGAATTGCTGGCACGCGGCGCAGCGATCCAGGCCTACGATCCGGTGGCCGCGCATGAGGCTCGGCGCATCCTCGGCGACAATCCGCGCATCCGCTATGCCGCGTCGCCGATGGAAGCGCTCGACGGTGCCGATGCACTGGCCATCGTCACCGAGTGGAAGGAATTCCGCAGCCCCGACTTTGCGGCGATCAAGTCCAAGCTGAAGACGCCGGTGATTTTCGATGGCCGCAATCTCTACGATCCGGCGACGCCGCGCAAGGCCGGGCTGGAATACTTCGCGATCGGCAGGCTATGAAGACCGCCTGCCTGATTCATCAGTCCCGCCCCCTCCCGACCTCCCCCTCGCGGGGGAGGCGACTTTTCGGCTCGCTTCGCTCGAAACATGTCACTTACCACTCCTGATACATCTAACGCGCGCATCCTG
>JAXMJU010000099.1:0-3450 GCA_034376265.1 Sulfuritalea sp. | reverse complement strand
TTTCGGCGAGAAAGTGCGGCTGGCGAACGACTACATTGTTGAAGACCACAGCAGCAGCGACGGCACGCAGACCGTCACCGCGCCGACAGCGCCGGGTGCCGGCGATGGCCAAATTGTTCGTCTGGCCGCTGACTACGGAGTAGAAGACTTCACGACGGACTCGGGCAAGCGGCTGTTGCAGGCCGGCGACAACGTGCTGGTTGCCGACGGACATGACGCCACAAAGGGCGTTGAAGGCAGGGTCTATCAATATCTCGGCACCAAAGGGCGCATCGAGCTTGGTGCGCAGGACTATACCGACACCAGCAAGTGGAAGCTGATCGGCGGCGAGGCCGGCGAGGCGTACCGCTATATCGGCACGACGGCCAGCCTGGACCTGGGACTGCAGGACTATAGCGACGCGACGAAATGGAAGAAGCTCGCGGGAACCCCCGGTGCGGTGTACCAGTACATGGGCACGACGCAGGCGCTGAACCTGTCCAGCCAGGACTACACGGATCTCCGTTTCTGGAAGCCGGTCACTGAAACGCAGTTGATCCCCCAGGGCAACAACATCAGCGATTCCAATGCCATGGCGCTCGGTGGTCTGGTGGTACGCAACGATGTCAGGAGCGATGTCGGAGCCTACATCAAGAATGCAACGGTCACCGGAAGCGGCCTCGCCGTGACGGCGCTTGAGGATGCGGTGATACGGGCGGTGGCCGACAGCTCGGCCGAAGCCTCGGGCGGCAGTGCCTACGGCTCGGGCTCGACCCTGGCGGTGAATGCCACGATCGCCACCAACCTGATCCTGTCGCAGGCCGACGCCTACATTGAGGGTTCGAGCGTCACCACGACGACGACGGGCGACATCGTGCTCGATGCGCAAAACACCTCACAGATCGACGCGAAGACGCTGGCGTCGACCACCAGCGGCGGCGAAGCGGTGGGAGTCACGCTGGCCTTCAACACCATCGGCTGGAAATCTCAGAACGTTCTCTACAACACCATTGACGCGCTGCTGGGCACGAGCATCGGCCAGGAGCAATCGGCTCAGGTGCAGGCCTACATCAAGGATTCGTCGATCACCGCGGGTGGTGACCTGACCCTGATGGCGTTCTCCGAAGCCACGATCAATGCCGACATCAGCAACCAGGCGACCTCGGCCGCGTCGGCGCTGGTCAACGCCTCCGGGATGAGCGTAGGCGTCGTCCTGGCGAGCAACATGGTGAGCAGCGAGGCGAAGGCCTACATCGACGACGCGGCGGGCGCGGTCTCGGTGGTGACAGCCGGCGGCGCGGTCACGATCAGCGGCGAAGACGCAGCGACGATCAACGCCGACAGTACGCTGGTATCGATGTCCACCACTTCCAGCGACGGTGGACTGAGCATTGCCGGCGACCTGGTTTCAACCATGCTGACGGACTACCGGTTCACGGTTCATTCGGGTACGCAGAACGTGCAAACGGGTGATCTGGTACGCTTGGATAACGGCGATATCTATCAGTACAAAGGCACCGCGACCGCTGGTCAGAACCTGAATCTGGCGACTGTGCCCTACACGACCGCGACCTGGCAACGGATACTGATCAACGATGCGCTGGATTTCATCGGCAACCTCGGCCTCAACGTAAGCAGTTCCGACTCGGCCGCTGTCGGCGGCCTGATAGTGCGGAACGACGTTCGTGGCGGCGTTGAAAGCTACATCAACAACATCGATCTGGACGCCGCCGGCAGCCTGACGCTGACGGCGCTCGAGACGGCGACGATACGCGCGGTCGACTCCAGCACGGTGACATCGGTCGGGGGCAGCGTGCTGGTCGGTGGAAATTCGGCCGCGATCAACGGCACGATAGCTACCAACCTGGTCCTGAGCAAGGCCAATGCCTATATCACCGGCAGCAGCATCACGACCACCAATGCCGGGGACGTCATACTCGATGCGCAGAACACCTCGACCATCGAAGCGGATATCGATGCCACGACCGAGTCGCGCGGGGTCTCGGTGGGCGTGATCCTCGCCTTCAACACCATCGGCTGGGCGAGCCAGAATGTCCTGTACAACTTGGCCGACACGATCGCCGGTTCGGATATCGCAGCCTCCGTACCGGCAGAAGTGCGTGCCTATATCGCCAACTCGAATGTCGACGCTGCAGGCGGCCTGAGCATCACCGCAACTTCAGACGCGGCGATCGAAGCGAACATGGGCGCGACCTCGACCGCGATCAAGGCCACCCTTGCCAGTTCCACCGCGGTCAGCGTCGGCGCCGTGATCGGCATGAACAAGGTCAACACGCTGGTCCAGGCCTACGTCGATGGCGGCGCGACTGTCACCGCGGGCAGCGGCGACATCAACATCCAGGCACAGGACAGCTCCGCCATTCATTCGGTGGTTACGGCGGCGTCGCTGTCGGTGTCGGCCTCGACCTCGTCGGCCCTGTCGGTGTCGGTAGGACTCAGCCTGGCCCGCAACGAGATCAAGAACGACATGACCGCATTCATGCGCAATGTCGGTCTGGCCACCGCGACCAACGGCAGCGTCACGATAGGCGCGACGGAAAACGCCGACATCGACGCAACTTCGACGGCATCCTCTGTGACCATCGCCTTGAGCGCCAGCGGCGGCAAGTCATTTGGCGGCGGCGGGGCGACGGCAGTCAACTACATCCGCGGCAAGTCGAACGCCTACATCGAAGGCAGCACCGTTTCCGCAACCGGTACCGGAGCGGGCATGGGCGCCGTCACGGTGACCAGCGACAATGCCTCCAGCATCGACGCGAAAGTGGCGGCGATATCCGTGGCCGCCGCCGCGGGCGCCGGGTCCTCGCCGGCTGCATCCATAGGCTTTTCGTTGGCGCGCAACTTCATCGGCTGGGATTCAAGCGGCGGCGCTTCGGTCACCACGACCTACACCTCGGCACAGCGGCCGACCACGCTCACGGCCGGCCAGACCGTCAAGATCCTCGACGGCGCCCGGGCGGGCGACATCTACGAATACGTCGGGTCAACGCTGACCGACGGCGACCCGAACACGGCGGGGACACAGACGGTCGATCTGACCACACAGAACTACCAGGACAAGAGTGCCTGGAAGCAGATCAACGTCAATGCGTCCGCGCTCGAAGCGCAGGCGTATATCAAGAATTCGAGCGTCACGGCATCCGGCGCTCTGACGCTGGACGCCGATTCCACCGCAAGCATCAGCGCGATCGTGGTCGCGGGATCGGGGGCACTGGCGGGCGGCGGTAGCACCGGGCTCGCGCTGTCCGGGGCGGGTGTATATGCGGAAAACCGTATCAAGACCTACGTCAAGGCCTACATCGACGGCGACGGTTCCACCGGCATCAGTGCCGCCAGCGCATTGCTGCGCGTGCAGGTGAGCGTGGGAAGGTCGCAGGTCCAACCCGTGCCGCTGATGGCCGTCGCTGTGAGGCCCGTTGGCAGGGTATCGGTGACCGTCACCGCACCGGA
>JAXMJU010000098.1:0-3829 GCA_034376265.1 Sulfuritalea sp. | reverse complement strand
CTCCCGCCAAGATTCCGTAACGACTTCGTCCCGTGCTGCTTCAGGTTCGCGTTACGCCGCAGGCAGTGCGGGACAAGCCCGGTGTTTCAACCTCGAATGGCTCGGGTCGGACGGTCGGAAATAAGGCGGGACGTAACAGCGAGTCACCGGCCAATATTCAGGCGATCCTGCAGCAGGCGGTCAACATCATGATTGGCCGGACGCTTGGCAATGCGTCCTCGCCGACCGTAAGTCCCGCGGACCTTGAAAAGGCGCGCATCGCCGTTATTGGCGAAGCGGCGAAAACGTGGACATGAGGGACTTGCAGCTGCTGAAGAAAGTGATAACGGTATTGCTGTTGAAATCCAAATAGGAGCATCGCACCCATGAAAATCGGTCAATTTCTCGCACACCTGCTGCCTGCGCCATGTCGAAAGCGCGCGCCGGCTTCTCTGACCCCAGTTCAGGTGAATAGGGACGCCTTCCTCCGGCGCGCCTTCCAACTCTGGGCCACTGATCGGAACAGCGACGAAGCGCAGGAGGTGTTTCGTGCTCTGGAAAACTCACACGCCCCGACGCGTCGCCGTGCAACCTTGTCGCGTGTCAAATAGAACGCGGCCATCCGCAATCCGTTCTTGAATTCCAGATGATGCCGTGCGGCGCGGCACTCCTATGGCTGACGGGCATTTTGCAAGAAAATGCCGGGGCCGGCTCGTGTCGTTTGCGACCCGTTGCGCTATCCAGGTGACTGATCGTCGGCCATCGGTGGAGCGCCACATAAGGTCAAACGAGGCGTCATCGATGGCAGCTGGTTCAAGACCGCTTTAAACCCAACTCCTGCTCAAGTTGAGCCAAGTAGGGATAGCGCGGTGTGACTTCTGATCCTGGCGGTCGATACCCCAGGGAATTGGCAACCAGGCGGTTGATGTATTCCTCGACGCTTCGGTACCCTAGCTCGGCGACGCAGACTTCCAGTGTGGCTAGGCTTACGCCCTCACAAGAGTCCGTGTCGGGTAGATTAATTGTGATTGCGACCATTTCGGCTCCTTTCACGAGCAATGCTATGTCATGCGGAATGAGGTCCAAGCACGAAAATCACACTGGGTGGGAGCGGTTGATCCGGCCCAAATCAGCGCAGCCAGAAATAGGCCAGCCCGCTGACAACCAGCAGCAGGGCGCCGCGGACAGTCCGCACGAAACGGGCCTCGGCCGGCGTCTGACCCATCCATCGGTTGTTGCGGTAGAACTCATCCGAGCGCTCCTCGCGCGGGACCCCAAAAGTTGCTTTCAGAAACGACATGTTGATTTCTCCTTTTTGTGTTGGAGATAGATTTACCAGAGTCGAACGTGATTTCAAGGGGGAGATTGATGATTTCCTCATGTTCAGGGGGTCATTGCGAACGGGGCTCAGAGCATCGGCTTGGAGGAATTTTTATGGCCTCGGGCCGATTCTGCGATTATGCGAAAATTGTTTGTTCAAACCACCCGAATAATGCTGATGGATGTCGATACGCTTGTGTCCATGATCAAACGCCTGCCAGAGACCAGCAACCAAGCATTGCTGGCCTTCGGTAGCGAAGGCGATTACACCACCCCGACACGTCCAACCTGGGGCATCAAGATGGAGCATGTTCCGGGCACGAACGGCAAGCCGAACTTCTTGGGTTGCCGCAACTACCGCCGTTGCCGGCAAAAACTCGGAATGCGGGCGGTGGGTCGGCGATGACGATCATGGACAAATTCGCTGCTCGCTGGCTGCTTTCTGTTCTAGTCGCTGTCACGGCAGCCAGCACCCATGCGGGTCAGAATGACAATTATCCATTCGCTGTCGAAACTGAAAAAACCGGAGACGGCCATCGCATCGTCGCGAAGAACAGAGGCCCGGCACCAATCTCCGTCAGGGTATCGCTGGTCGACAACAAAAACATCGCTCCAGATCGGCCCTTTCCGATATTCGCGGTGGTTCCGCCCGGCGGCGGGACTCTCTTTCTGGCCCATATCCGCCCCGCGGTGCCAATGTACAGCTCGAGCTTTAGTTTTCAGAGCTCCTGGATGCTGGGCGACTTCAATGCCCGCCAGAGTCCTGATGCCGTCTACCGGCTACCGTACAAGGAAGGCGCCGCGTATCCGGTCGGCCAGGCACCGGGCGGTCCGATCACAACGCACACTCACATTCAATCCGCCAACGCAGTGGACATCGGCATGCCACAGGGCGCGCCTGTCCTTGCTGCGCGAGACGGAACCGTTATTTACGCGGAGGCCAACCAGATCTATGGTGGCAACAATCCCGACCTGATGGCGAAAGCGAACGAAGTCAGAATTCAACACATCGACGGAACGGTTGCGATCTATGCGCATCTGGCATATGGAGGCGTACATGCCTATCTTGGTCAGCGCGTAAAAGCTGGTGATCAAATCGGCCTGGCCGGCTCCACCGGATATTCTTCAGGACCACATCTGCACTTTGCGATACAGACAATTATTCGAGATGGCGACGAATTGATAACCACTTCGCTTCCATTCAAATTCTTCGTTGGCAATCCCGTGGGCCCCGTCAATGTATTTCGACCCCAGTACGGACTGCTGGTTACAGCCAATTACACAACCGCACCGGTCCCTGCTGCGACGGTACGTGCGGCGGCCGCTGTGCCGCGCCAACGCAACGTCCCCGCAGGTGCGCCAGAGATGTCGATCTCATTCGTGATTCCAGAGCCGGTTCGACTCTTCTTCGTCGGCATTCCAGCGTGGACATGGGTCGCGCTGATGGCGGTCGTGGTCGCGATCATTATTGCCGCACAAAAGCGTGATGACGCGGAACGCCGACGGCGGCAATTGCATTTCGTTCGTGAGCCAACGATTCGATCACGGCCAATTGACGGCAACAGCCTTGACTGAACTCATCATCCTTCCGCGTTCCTTTCGCCCCACACTGCCGCGATTGAATCTTTCGCCAAGAGCACGTCGGTAGCCGCAGAGATTTCCGAAATGCGGGATAGCCATCACGTCTACATCATGCTCATCGAAACCGATGAGCGTGGAGCAAAGTGGCAGTGTTCCGCGCATCGATCGGGGCAAGTGGAAAATAGAAGTTGCTCGACTGCCTTGCCGAAGGCACCGGAGGCGAGAAACTGTCCAAGGGCCTCAGTGCCCCCGCCGCGCTTTCCTTAACGCACCTCTTCAGGACCCAGCACATACTCAAGACTGCATCTATCAAACTCAACGATCTCGAATCACGCCTCGCCATTGATGCAACAGGTGAGCATGGCAAACAGTCGATGTACATCTCGTCCTTCACCGATACGTGATCCGGCCTGTTGTTTGATCGATATTGCGATCTCTGTAACCGGAATGCGTTGTGGTCCGCGGCTGAATCGTGGTCCTGTGACGTGTTCAACCATGGCTTTCTTCGTGGCATGTGCATACAGCGCGGATCCTGACGGACCGACATAGCGGATGTCCAGCTGGTCCTGATCCGCACCGAGACGTGATAGTACTTCGATCATTGCCGTGTACTCATGCTCTGTTCGGGCCACGAAGTTTGCATCATCACCGTTGACATAGCTGACCCATGCGGAACACGCGGTGCGCAATGCTTCACGAAACCGGTCATCTTTGCGATAAAGATCTTGGGCGACGCCCATGCGATATTGGCGCTCTTTCTGGGCCCGTATCAGACCCTTGCTGCGAGGAGCGCTTCCCTGGATCAGTTCTGACGGATCGGGTTCAAAGTCATCAAAGCCACATTGACCAATGACCTGATCTCGGTAGTAGTCAAGCGCGCGCAGGACCTTGGCTTCATCTTGCGTGCATTCATCCACCGCCATGACCTTCAGATCGATAAGCGACCAGA
>JAXMJU010000097.1:0-30666 GCA_034376265.1 Sulfuritalea sp. | reverse complement strand
AGGCTGAAACCGCGCACCGGACCTTGCGCCGTGCGCAGTTGCTGCGCCTTGCCGGTAATCAGTTGCGGCTGCAGGCTGCGCTCGGCCAGCAGCGACTTGCAGCGCGCAAGAAACTCGATCTCGTCATCGGCGCCGACGCTGACCAGATGCGAGTAGACGACACCACGCGCCGGCAGCAGTGGACGGACGCAGCCCGCGCCCACGGTCAGCACGGCGCCGTCCAGATCGAGCCGGATGCCGGCCAGAGAGTTGGCGCTGGCGCTGCGGTGAATCGGCAGACGCAAGGCCAGCCGGCTGCGACGGCCCACGAAACACACGCCGTTGTTGCCGTGCGCCAGCCCGGACAGCGGCAGGATGCCGGCTTCCGGCTCCTCGTCGAACCAGGGCAGGACACGCCGTACCGCCCGCGCCAGGGCCTCGGCATGGTCGTCGTCGAATGTTCCCTCTTCGAGCGAGAACACCACGTCGACCATCACGACCGAAGCCTCATCCGGCGAATGATTCACTCGCTCTCCCCGCCCGCTTCGGCACCGCCGGGTTGCGTCGCGGCCCAGGCGCAGAGCACCTTGCCCCAACGCGCGGCGGTGGCGGGATCGATGTCGAAAATGGTGAAGCGACTGCGCTCGCGAATGCGCGTGCGCAGCAACGGCATGCCGCCGGCCTCGAAGATGAACTGTTGCAGTTCGATCTCCTGATTGCCGATGGGTACACGAAACTTGTCGAGCGAGGTGACGGTATCCACGGATTTTTCCTCTTTGTGGGAGCGGACTATGGCACCGGCGACGGGCATCAGCCATCACCGCGTGGGAGTGCAAGCATATAACCCTTTGGGGTAGGTCGAATTACCTGCCGGGAGTATGGTTTGTGCACCGCACAGACTCCTAACATCGCTCCATCGAGTTACCCCCGACCACGAGGAGACAAACCATGGCCAAGCCCATGCACCCAACACCGAACCTGGATCAACTGGAAAGCGGCCCCTGGCCGAGCTTTGTCACCGGCCTCAAGCGCCTGGCCAAGGACAAGGACTACGTGGTCGACATTCTCGGCCATCTGGAACATTCCTACCAGACCCGCAAGGGCTACTGGAAGGGCGGCACGGTCGGCGTCCGCGGCTACGGCGGCGGCATTATCCCCCGCTTCACCGAGATCAAGGACGCGGAAGGCAAGCCCGTATTCAAGGATGCCGCCGAGTTCCACACCATCCGTGTCATGCCGCCTCCCGGCATGCACTACAACACCGCGACGCTGCGCCAGTTCTGCGACATCTGGGAAAAGCACGGCTCCGGCCTGATCGCGCTGCATGGCCAGTCGGGCGACATCATGTTCCAGGGCGCCACCACGGAAAACGTGCAGAAGGCCTTCGACGAAATCAACGACATGGGCTTCGACCTCGGCGGCGCCGGCCCGGCCGTGCGCACCTCGATGTCCTGCGTCGGCGCGGCCCGTTGCGAGCAGTCCTGCTACGACGAAGCCAAGGCCCACCGCGAAGTGCTGAACACCTTCCTCGACGACATCCATCGTCCGGCCCTGCCCTACAAGTTCAAGTTCAAGTTCTCCGGCTGCCCCAATGACTGCATGAATTCCATCCAGCGTTCGGACATGGCCGTGATCGGCACCTGGCGCGACAACATCCGCACCGACGAAGCGCTGGCCAGGAAGTGGTTCGCCAAGCACGGCATGAACGAACTGGTGAACGACGTCGTCGCCCGCTGCCCGACCAAGGCAATCCAGATCAAGGAAATCAAGGACGTCCGCAAGGACAGCCATTTCTCCAGCGTCGCCGTCAATGACGCCCAGGCCCTGGAAATCGACAACAAGGACTGCGTGCGCTGCATGCACTGCATCAATGTCATGACCGGCGCCTTGGCGACCGGTGTCGACAAGGGTGCGACGGTTCTGGTCGGCGGCAAGCGCACGCTGAAGATCGGCGACCTGATGGGCACCGTGGTGATCCCCTTCCTGCCCCTGCAGAAAGATGAGGACTACGAGAAGCTGACCGAACTGGGTCAGAAAATCATCGACTTCTTCGCCGAAAACGCACTAGAGCATGAGCGCACCGGCGAAATGATCGAACGCATCGGCCTGGTCAATTTCCTCGAAGGCATCGAAGTCGAAATCGACGCCAACATGGTTTCGACGCCGCGCATGAATCCCTACGTGAATACCATTGGCTGGGACGATGAAGTCGCCAAGATCAACGCCAAAAAAGCCGCTGCCTGAGGAGATATCGAGCATGAATGCACAAGTTAACGCACCCGCGCCCGCCGCTCCGCTGCGCAAAGCCATCGAATGCGGCGTGCCGGACAACAAGCCGCACCTGCACCCGACCATGATCAAGAACTACGGCAACTGGAAGTATCACGACCGGCCCCGTCCCGGCGTGCTGCACCATGTGTCGCATACCGGCGATGAAATCTGGACGGTGCGCGCCGGCACCCAGCGCCAGATGGACGTATGGACCATCCGCAAGTTGTGCGACATCGCCGACCAGTTCGCCGAAGGCTTTGTCCGCTTCACCATCCGCTCCAATATCGAGTTCATGGTCGCCGACCAGAAGAAGGTCGATCCGATGATCGCCGAACTGGAAAAGAACGGTTTCCCCGTCGGCGGCACCGGCAACTCGGTTTCGATGGTGTCCCACACCCAGGGCTGGCTGCACTGCGACATTCCCGGCACCGACGCCTCCGGCGTGGTCAAGTCGATGATGGACGAGCTCTACAACGAGTTCAAGCACGAGGAAATGCCCAACCGCGTGCATATGTCCACCTCCTGCTGCGAAATCAACTGCGGCGGCCAGGCCGACATCGCGGTGATCATCCAGCACACCAAGCCACCCAAGATCAATCACGATCTGGTCGCCAACGTCTGCGAGCGCCCCACCGTTGTGGCGCGCTGCCCGGTTGCCGCGATCCGTCCGGCACTGGTCAATGGCAAGCCTTCGCTCGAAGTCGATGAAAAGAAGTGCATCTGCTGCGGCGCCTGCTATCCCCCCTGCCCGCCGATGCAGATCAACGACCCGGAGCATTCCAAGCTGGCAATCTGGGTCGGCGGCAAGAACTCCAATGCGCGCGGCAAGCCCACCTTCATGAAGATGGTCGCTTCCGGCCTGCCCAACAACGCCCCGCGCTGGCCCGAAGTCAACGCCGTGGTGGGCAACATCCTGCGCACCTACAAGGCCGACGCCCGTCCCTGGGAACGCCTCGCCGACTGGATCGACCGCATCGGCTGGCCGCGTTTCTTCGAAAAGACCGGCCTGCCCTTCACCAAGTACCTGATCGACGACTGGCGCGGTTCGCGTGCCAATCTCAACGCCTCGACCCACATCCGCTTCTGAGCGCATTCCAGGAAAACCAGCTCATGCTAATTGCAGTCACCATCAATGAAGGGCCCTACCAGCATCAGGCCAGCGATTCCGCTTACCTGTTCTGCAAGGCCGCGCTGGAGAAGGGCCACGAGATTCGTCGTGTGTTCTTCTACAACGACGGCGTGAATAACGCCTCATCGCTGACCGAGCCGCCGCTGGACGACCGCAACATCGTCGCCCGCTGGTCCAAGCTCGCCACGGACTACAAGCTCGACCTCGTGGTCTGCGTCGCCGCCGCCCTGCGCCGCGGCATCCGCGACGAAAACCTGGCCGCCGGCTTTCGTATTTCGGGCCTCGGCCAACTGGTCGAAGCCGGCATCGAGGCCGACCGCCTCGTGACGTTTGGAGACTGACATGAGCGAAAGCGTCGTCAAGAAGTTCATGTTCGTCAATCGCAAGGCTCCCTACGGCACCGTCTATGCGCTCGAATCGCTGGAAGTGGTGCTGATCACGGCCGCCTTCGACCAGGACGTCAGCCTCGTCTTCATGGACGACGGCATATTCCAGCTAAAGAAGGGCCAGCAGACCAAGGGTATCGAGAACAAGAATTTCTCGCCGACCTACCGCGCGCTGGACGGCTACGACATCGAGAAGCTCTATGTCGAAGCCGAAGCCCTGGCCGCCCGCGGCCTGACCGAAGACGACCTGCTGGTCGACGTCACCGTCATGTCGCGCGCCGAACTGGGCAAGCTCATGGACGAGATGGACGTCGTCCTCAGCTTCTAAGGGAGAAAACAATGTTGCACATCGTCAATAAATCGCCGGCCGAACGCAATGCGCTGGAATCCTGCCTGCGGGTTGTACAAGACGGCGCCGCCATTCTGCTGATCGAGGATGCCGTGTATGCCGCCACCCATGGCAATGCGGCCGAGAACCACCTGCGCGATGCGCTGTCGCGCGTCAAGGTCTATGCCCTCGCGCCGGACCTGGAAGCGCGCGGCATGGGCGACCGCGTCATGGCAGGCGTCACCACCGTGGATTACGGCGGCTTCGTCGACCTGGTCGCAGAGCACAAGAACTGCCAATCCTGGCTGTAATACGTTCGCTGTAACCGAGACATTTCACACCCCATATTTTTTCAAGGAGACATTCATGTCCAGCATCGAAGTCAACGGCAAGCCCTACGAAACCGACGAAGAAGGCTATCTGGTCAACCTCGCCGAATGGAACGAGGACGTCGGCAACTACCTGGCGCAGACCGAAAACGTCGCAATGACCGACCAGCACTGGGAAGTCATCAATTTCCTGCGCGACTACTACAACGAGTTCCAGATCGCCCCGGCCGTGCGCGTGCTGACCAAGGCCATCGGCAAGAAACTCGGTCCGGACAAGGGCACCAGCCAGTACCTGTATGACCTGTTCCCCTACGGTCCGGCCAAGCAGGCGTGCAAGATCGCCGGCCTGCCGAAGCCGACCGGCTGCGTCTAAAGACTGGCGCGAACCGCTTCGCGATTGATTGGGGTAGGCGTCGGACTATGGTCCTCCTTGAGCCTCCGGCGCCTCTTTTTTTCCCTTTCTTCCTGCGTTCCCCGCATTCTCCGACCCGAGCATTTCCCGACCGATGAATCTACTCTTCGCCCTGCTGTTCTACGTCGCCACGCTGATCCTGGTGGGCGGCATCGCGTACAGGGTTTACGAGTACGCGCACGTCCCGGCGCCGCTGAATATTCCTACCACGCCGGCACCGACCACGACAGGCGGGGTGGTCTTCCGCATGTTCCGCGAAGTGGTGTTTTTCGAGAGCCTGTTCAAGTCCAACCTGTGGATCTGGGCCCTCGGCTGGCTGTTCCATGGCGCCCTGGCACTGGTCCTGCTGCGCCATCTGCGCTACTTCACCGAGCCGGTGAACTTCATCATCGCCTTCATCCAGCCCTTCGGCATGTACGCCGGCTTCGCCATGGCCGCCGGCCTGGCCGGGCTCTGGGCGCGACGCTTCCTGGTCGAGCGCATCCGCTATATCTCGACACCCTCCGATCACTTGATGCTGGCTCTGCTGCTCGGCATCGCCGTCACCGGCCTGCTGATGAAATTCGTCATGCATACCGACATCGTCGCCGTAAAGACCTTCTTCCTCGGCCTGATGGTGTTCGAGATCAATCCGCTGCCGGCGCATCCCGGCCTTTACCTGCATCTGGGCATGGTCGTGCTGCTGATGATCATTTTTCCGGTGAGCAAGCTGCTGCACGCCCCCGGCGTGTTCTTCTCGCCGACCCGCAACCAGGTCGACAACCCGCGCGAAACGCGCCATCTGACGCCTTGGGCGGCTAAATTCGAGGCGAAAAACTGACATGGCCGACGAAACCACACCCGTCGCCGTTGCCGTCCCGCGAAGCGGAAATCCAGGCACGCAGAGCGAGCCAGCGCCAACTCCTGCGGCGCCCGCCGCCAAGGCGGCACCCGCCAAGCCGGCCGAAAAGGCCAAGGTAGTCGCTCCGGCCTTCCGCGAGTACCCGACCATCCCGGCCCTGAAGGTCGACGCGATGGTCGAGTCGAATCCCTATGTTTCCGCCGCCGTGCATAACGAGTCGGTCGGCTTCCCCGGCACCCTGGTCGAGGGTTGGGAGCAGAAGGCCGTCGCCAAGATGGGCGAGCTGCTCGGCAAGTACCGCTCGCTGCGCGTGTACATGGATGCCTGCGTGCATTGCGGCGCCTGCACCGACAAGTGCCACTATTTCATCGGCACCGGCGACCCGAAGAACATGCCGGTGGCGCGCCAGGATCTGATGCGCTCGGTGTATCGCCGCTATTACACCCTGCCCGGCAAGCTGTTCCCCAAGCTGGTCGGGGCGCGGGACATGACCAAGGACGTGCTCGACGACTGGTTCCGCTACTACAACCAGTGTTCCGAGTGCCGCCGCTGCTCGGTGTTCTGCCCCTACGGCATCGACACCGCCGAAGTCACCATGGCGGCCAAGGAAATCATGCACAGCGTGGGTCTCGGCCACAAGTACGTGAACGAGATCATCGGCAAGGTGCACAAGATCGGCAACAACCTCGGCCTGCCCGGACCGGCGCTGGAAAACACGCTGGAAGGCCTGGAAGAGGACGTGCTGGAAGAGACCGGCGCCGCCGTCAAATATCCGCTCGATGTCAAGGGCGCCGAAGTGCTGCTGGTCACCCCCTCGGCCGACTTCTTCGCCGAGCCGCATGTCGATAGCCTGATCGGCTACGGCAAGGTCTTCCACGCCGCCGGCATCTCCTGGACACTGTCATCCAAGGCCTCGGAAGCCGGCAACTTCGGCATGTTCATCGGCAACTACGAACAGATGCAGAAGATCGCCATGCGCGTGCGCGAAGCCGCGCTGGAACTCGGCGTCAAGCGCATCGTGGTCGGCGAATGCGGCCACGCCTGGCGCGTCGCCTATGCCTTCTGGAACACCCTGACCGGCATCGGCGCCGGCGCCAACGATCCCTTCGCGATCCAGTTGCAGAAGCAGCTCGACCCGAACTACAAGCAGCCCTCGCACATCTGCGAAGTGACCTGGGATCTGATCCAGGCCGGACGGCTCAAGTTCAACAAGGAAGCCAACGATCACCGCATCGTCACCTTCCACGATTCCTGCAACGTCGCCCGCGGCTCGCGCATGGGCGACTACGCCGGCGGCCAGTTCGACATTCCGCGCAACATCATCCGCGCCGTCGCCAACCACTATGTCGACATGTCGGAAGCCACCACGCGCGAAAAGACTTTCTGCTGCGGCGGCGGCGGCGGCCTGCTGACCGACGAACTGCTCGACCTGCGGGTCAAGGGCGCCCTGCCGCGCATGGAAGCACTGAACGAGATCGTGCAGCAGAACGGCGTCAATTTCATGGCCACCATCTGCGCCATCTGCAAGGCCCAATTCACCAAGGTGCTGCCCTACTACGGCTTCAAGATGAGCATGGTCGGCGGCGTGCACCAACTGGTCAGTACCGCGATCGTGCTCAACAACGAGCAATGACGAACAAGACTTCATTGGAGACCCCTCATGTCCGCCACGCCTGAAACCCATACCGAAAAACTGACCTTCCGTCGCTACAAGGAAGGCGACACCAAGGTCAAACGCTGGCAGGAACAGATCTTCCAGGCCAGCTACTCCTACAAGTGCCCAACCTACGTCCAGTCGACGCCGCCCTGCCAGGGTTCCTGCCCGTCCGGCGAGGACATCCGCGGCTACCTGAACATCGTGCGCGGCATCGAGAAGCCGCCCGTCGGCGCCGATGGCAAGCCGAGCATGACCTGGCAGGAATACGCCTGGCGCCGCCTGACCGAAGCCAATCCGCTGCCCGCCGTGATGGGCCGCGTCTGTCCTGCCCCCTGCGAGACCGGCTGCAACCGCAATGAAGTGGAAGACCATGTCGGCATCAACTCGGTCGAGCATTATCTGGGCGACTGGGCGATCAAGAACAAGCTGCAGTTCAAGGCACCCGAGCACAAGACCGGCAAGAAGGTCGCCATCATCGGCGGCGGTCCGGCCGGCCTCTCCGCCGCCTACCACCTGACGCTCAAGGGCCACAGCTGCACCATTTTCGACGAGCACGAATTCCTCGGCGGCATGATGCGCTACGGCATTCCGGGCTACCGCACGCCGCGCGATACGCTCGACGCCGAAATCCAGCGCATCCTCGACCTCGGCGTCGAAGTGCATCTGAAGACCCGCATCGGCACCGATGTCACCCTGGAGCAACTGCGCGCCAGCTACGACGCGATCTTCCTCGGCCTCGGCGCCCAGGCCGGCCGCGCCCTGCCGCTGCCTGGCGACCCGGCAGACCATGCCGCACCGAACGTGGTTACCGCCACTTCCTTCCTCAAGGCCTTCAACGACGGCCGCCTGAAAACCGTCGGTCACCGCGTGGTGGTGGTCGGCGGCGGCGACACCTCGATGGACGTCGCCACCGTGGCGCGTCGCCTGGGCCACATCGAGAAGGTCAACCCGACGGATTTTGAAGGCGCCATCGCCGGCCACCTGGCCCAGGACGTCGCCGACATCTCCCTGCGCCAGGGCGCAGAAGTCACCCTGACCTCCGTCTTCATGACCGCCAGCAAGCCGGAAATCGAGCATGCCGAAGCGGAAGGCATCGCCATCATGGGCGGCTGGATGCCGATCGGCGTGGTCAAGGGAGCGGACGGCCGTGCCACCGCCCTGCGCGTCATGCAGTGCGAAGCCAAGATGATTTCGGGCCGCCTCGACATCAAGAAGATCGACGGCACCGAAAAGGAACTGCCGGCCGACCTGATCGTCTCCGCCATCGGCCAGGCAGTCGATTTCACCGGCATCGAGGAATTCAACTCGGGCAAGGGCATGGTCGCCGCCGACAAGAACTACCAGGTGAGCGGCAAGCCGGGCGTGTTCGCCGGCGGCGACGTGATCCGTCCCCACCTGCTGACCACCGCCGTCGGCCACGGCGCAATTGCCGCCGACGGCATCGATCATTTCCTCGCCGGCCAGGAAATGGTGCGCCGGCCGAAGATCGACGTGCATTCCTTCGACCTGATGCGCAAGTATGTCGAAAAAGGCATCCAGATGGGCGAAGTCAAGGGCGCCACTCTCGGCACCGACAAGAGCAAGGAAGTGGTGCACAACTACGAGAACCGCTCCGAGCGCTACGTGATTCCGCACGACCAGCTGTTCCTCGGCCACTTCCAATACACCGACCGCAACAAGCGCCACGTTACGCACCTGAACAAGGATTCGGCGCTGGGCAACTTCGATGAACGCATCGACGCGCTCTCCGAAGCCGAGGTAATCGCCGAAGCCAAGCGTTGCATGAGCTGCGGCCAGTGCTTCGAATGCGACAACTGCGTCGTGTATTGCCCGCAGACCGCCGTGTACAAGGTCAAGAAAACCGAGACCATGACCGGCCGCTACGTCGCCACCGACTACGACAAGTGCATCGGCTGCCACATCTGCGCCGATGTCTGTCCGACGGGCTACATCCAGATGGGTTTGGGTGAGTAAGAACTCATGAAGCTGCTGCGCCTCCTCGTCACCGCCGTCACGGCGTTCATCGCCGCGCTGGTCACCGTATGGCCAGCGTCAACTCTTGCCGGCGAAGGCGGCCGCACGGCCAAGCCGGTGATAGCGATCGCCAACCCCGGCAAGTGCATCGCACCGGCCGACGAGATGCGCCGCAACCACATGGAGATGCTCAAGCATCAGCGCGATCGCACGCTGCGCGCCGGTATCCGCGGCGAACCGGCCTCGCTCAATGCCTGCATCGAGTGCCATGCCAGCCAGAAAACCGGTTCGGTGCTGGGCGGCAAGGAAAACTTTTGCCAGGGCTGCCACAGCTATGTCGCCGTCAAGCTCGACTGCTTCGAGTGCCACCAGCCCAAGGCCAAGTTCAAGGCCGCAGGATTGAAGCCATGAGTAACACCGATAACAACCCACGTCGCAAATTCATCGCCGCCGCCGGCGCCGGCGTGGCCGGCCTCGGCTTCACGGTCATCGCTCCGGGCCTGCACTTGATGGCCGTAGGGGAAGCGAAAGCTGCCACCGAAGCACGCAAGGCCGGCACCGCCGCCTCGCCCACCGTGCGCTGGGGCCTGCTGATCGACGCCAACAAGTGCGCGCCGGGTTGCACCAAGTGCATCGATGCCTGCCACACCGAAAACGGCGTCAGCGAGAAGCTGCCCGACCCGCGCCAGAATTCGCAATGGATCCGCAAGATCGAACTGGTCGACCGCCGCGATGGCCGCAAGACCGAGCTGCCGATGATGTGCCAGCACTGCGCCGAGCCGCCCTGCGTCGACGTCTGCCCCACCGGCGCCTCGATGAAGCGCGCCGACGGCATCGTGCTGGTCGACCGCCACACCTGCATCGGCTGCCGCTACTGCATGATGGCCTGCCCGTTCAAGGCGCGCTCCTTCGTCCATGCCCCGCTGACCGAGCAGAACCCCGAAGTCCCGCGCGGCCAGGGCTGCGTCGAATCCTGCACGCTCTGCGTGCATCGCGTAGACAAGGGCCAACAGCCGGCCTGCGTCGAATCCTGCCCCACCGGCGCAATGACCTTCGGCGACCTCCACGATCCGACCAGCGAAATTGCCAAACGCATCGCCAGCCTGCCGACCACCCAAGTGCGCAACGACCTGCGCCTGAACCAAGCCGTGCGCTACCAGGGAATCTAACGCTCATGCCTTCGATGAACCACTCCGCATCATGAAATATCGCGCTCTCGATATGCCGCGGGCTGGCAATTGGGCCCGCCCCTCCCGTCCTCCCCTCGCGGGGAGGCTACTGATTGGCTCGCTGCGCTCGAAAACAGGAATGCGCACCGGCCACCGAATGTCACATTAATATGGCCACCCTCAATCCCCGTCACGAAGAAGGCTTCTTCTACGTCCTCGCCGCCCTTGGCGGCCTGGTCTCGGCGCTCGGTTTCGCCGCCGCGCTGTACATGGAGCATTCGGGCCATGTGGTGACCGGCATGAACAACCAGATCGTCTGGGGCCTGCCCCACGTCATCGCCATCTTCCTGATCATCGCCGCCTCGGGCGTGCTCAACGTCGCCTCGATGGGCTCGGTCTTCGGCCGCGTGCTCTACAAGTCGCGCGCGCCGCTGTCCGGCCTGCTCGCCATCGCCATGCTGAGCGGCGGCCTGTTCGTCATCATGCTCGACCTCGGCCGCGCCGACCGGCTGATGGTCGCCGCGACGCACTTCAACCCGACCTCGGTGTTCGGCTGGAACGTGATCCTCTATCCGGTGTTCTACGCCCTGGTCGGCGTCTATCTGTGGACCATGATGGAACGGCGCATGAACGCCTACTCGAAAGTGGCCGGCCTCGCCACCTTCGTCTGGCGCGTCGTGCTGACCAGCGGCACCGGCTCCATCTTCGCCTTCCTGGTTGCGCGCCAGGCCTACGGCAGCGCCCTGCTGGCGCCGATGTTCATCATCATGTCCTTCTCCTGGGGTCTGGCCGTGTTCCTCGTGGTGCAAACCACCATGTATGCCTGGAACAACATGACGCTGCCGCCGCTGGTGCAGAAGCGCATGAAGAACCTGCTGGCCACTTTCGTCGCCGCCGTGCTGTATTTCACTTTCATGCTGCACCTGGTCAACGCCTATTTCGCCAAGAACATCGCCTTCGAGTATTTCATCCTGTTCGACAGCGAGTTCGCCAGCCAGTTCTGGATCGGCCAGGTGCTGCTCGGCAGCCTGCTGCCGCTGGCCCTGCTGTTCAGCCCGGGTACCCGCGACAAGGTGCTCTGGATCAATGTCGCGGCCCTGCTGGTGATCCTCGGCGCCTACTTCCAGCTCTATGTCTTCATCATCGGCGGCCAGGCCTTCCCGCTCGACATCTTCCCCGGCTACGACGTCAAGAGCAGTTTCATGGATGGTGCCGTCGATCATTACAGCGCCAGCCTGCCGGAAATCCTGCTCGCCGTCGGCGGCTTGGGCCTGGCCTTCACCATGACCACCATCGGCGTGCGCGCCCTGCATTTCCTGCCGCAGGACGACCTCGCCGAACTCGAAGCGGCGTCCGGCATCACGGATTGATTTCGCAGTACGGCCAGCGCGCCATGCATCGCTTCCTGATTTCAGCCGCGCACAAGTCCTCGGGCAAGACCACCATCAGCATCGGCCTGGCGGCGGCGCTGAGTTCCGGCAAGCACGGCCTGCGCCCGCGCTCCGTGCAGCCCTTCAAGAAGGGCCCGGACTACATCGACCCGCTTTGGCTGTCGGTCGCCGCGGGGCGTCCTTGCTACAACCTGGACTTCTTCATTTCGCCCGATGCCGAACTGCGCGAGCAGTTTGCCCGCCACGGCCATGATGCCGAGGTCTGCCTGGTCGAAGGCAACAAGGGGCTCTACGACGGACTCGACCTGCAGGGCTCCAACAGCAATGCCGCTCTGGCGCGCCTGCTCGACCTGCCGGTAGTGCTGGTGCTCGACGCGCGCGGCATGACGCGCGGCATCGCGCCGCTGATCCTCGGCTACCAGGCCTTCGACCCGACAATTCGCATCGCCGGCGTGATCCTCAACCGCCTCGGCGGCCACCGCCACGAAGCCAAGCTGCGCGCCGTGATCGAGCACTACACCGATGTCCCGGTGATCGGCGCAGTGCAGGAAGATGCCGAACTGGCGCTGGTCGAACGCCATCTGGGCCTGATGCCGGCCAACGAAACCGCCGAAGCCGAGCGCCATATCGCCGCCATCGGCGAGCGCATCGCCGCCCAGGTCGACCTCGACCGCCTGCTCGCCCTCAGTCATACCGAGGTGGCTCTGGCACCGCCCGCGCCGCCGGCGCCGAGCCGCGACAGACCGGTGCGCATCGCCATCGCCCGCGATGCGGCCTTCGGCTTCTATTACGCCGACGACCTCGATGCGCTGGCCGCCGCCGGTGCGCAAACCGTGTATTTCGATACCCTGCATGATGCCAGGCTGCCGCCCTGCGACGGCCTGCTGATCGGCGGCGGCTTTCCCGAATGCTTTCTGGATAAGCTGGAGGCAAATACTCCGCTGCGTGCCGACATCCGCCACGCCATCGAAGGCGGCCTGCCGACCTATGCCGAATGTGGCGGCCTGATGTATCTGGCGCGCAGCATCGAGTGGCAGGGCAAGAAGGCCGAAATGGTCGGCGTGATCCCCGGCGACATCCAGATGCATACCAAACCCGTGGGCCGCGGCTACGTGATCCTCGAAGCCAACGCCGACCATCCCTGGCGCGAGTCCGCCAAAGCCGCAGAATCCACATCGGCTCCGCTGCACGCCCACGAATTCCACTATTCGAGCCTCACCGGCCTGCCCGCAGACACCCGCTATGCCTACGCGGTGCGCCGCGGCTATGGCGTGGACGGCAAGCACGACGGCGTGTTGCTGCACCGCATGCTGGCCTCCTACACGCATCTGCGCGCCACCACCGGCTGCGATTGGCCGGCAAAGTTCGTCCAGCACGTGCGCGCCTGCCTCACTACCGACACCAAGGAAGCCATCCCATGTTCACCCTGACCCCTCTCGCTGCCGAACAAATCGCGCGCGCCGCCGCCGAACAAGCCGAGAGCAAACCGATGCTTCGCGTCGCCGCCAAGCACGACGCGGACGATGGCGAACTGGTCTATGGCATGGGCTTCGACGAGGAGCGCGAAGACGACCTGGTGCTCGACGCCGGCGGTGGCGTCATGATCCTGATCGCGCCGCCCAGCCAGCCCCTGCTGGAGAACACCACCCTGGACTTCACCGAGGTGCAGCCGGGAGAATTCCAGTTCATCTTCCGCGGCGGCTGCAGCAGCCCGGCCGCCAAGAGCGGCTGCGGAAGTTGCGGTGGCGGTTGTTCCTGATCAAGCAGCCAGCGCAAAAGCTGCGCTAGCATTCAACCCCATGAAACCAATTCCTGCCCAACCCGGCTGGGTCTATCTGGTCGGCGCCGGTCCCGGCGACCCCGAATTGCTGACCCTGAAAGCCGCACGCCTGATCGGCGAAGCCGATGTCCTGGTCTACGACAACCTCGTCTCCAAGGCCGTGCTCGCGCTCGCGCGCCCCGATGCCGAGCGCGTCTATGCCGGCAAGGAGCGCGGCAATCACGCCATCCCCCAGGAGCAGATCAACCAGCTGCTGGTGCGCCTGGCCAAAGCGGGCAAGCGCGTGGTGCGGCTCAAGGGCGGCGACCCCTACATCTTCGGCCGCGGCGGCGAGGAAGTCGAAACCCTCCACGCCGACGGCGTCAATTTCGAGGTGGTGCCCGGCATCACGGCGGCGGCCGGCGTCGGCTCCTACGCCGGCATCCCTCTGACCCATCGCAATCACGCCCAGGCCTGCGTCTTCGTCACCGGCCACCTCAAGGACGGCAGCATGAACCTGGACTGGCCCGGCCTCGCCCGGCGGCGCCAGACGGTGGTCATCTACATGGGCCTGTCCGGCCTGCCCTACCTCTGCGAAAAACTCATGGAACACGGCCTGCCCGCAGACTGGCCGGCCGCCATCGTGCAGCACGGCACCCAGCCCAGCCAGCGCACCGTCACCGGCACCCTGACCACCCTGCCCGCCCTGGCCGAAGCCGCGAACCTGCGCGCACCGACCCTGATCATCGTCGGCGAAGTCGTCACACTGCGCGACAAGCTGCGCTGGTTCGAAGAAGGCAGCGACTAAGCCCAGCGCAAGAGTTGGCGCTGGCGACACGGCGTGCAGACAAAACCCGGCGTTTGGCCAAAATCACGAAGCACTCCAGTTAGGCGCTCAATCACCACATATGAACGTGTAGTATTCGCATCGTATTTTCCGGAAAGGAATGCGATGCGAATTCACCTGACGGCAGTACTCGTTTTTTGCACCCTGGTGGCAACGCAGGCACTGGCAGACTTGGCGGAAGGCCGCGCAGCGTATCAGCGGGGCGAGTATGCGACTGCACTGGGCGAACTCAGGCCGTTGGCCGAGCAAGGCAACGCCGCGGCGCAGAATCTCCTCGCAACAATGTATGCACGCGGCCAGGGTGTTGCCAAGGATGAAGTCGAAGCCGCGAAGTGGTTCCGCAAGGCCGCCGAGCAAGGCGCTGTCTACGCCCAATACAGCCTCGGACGCGCCTATGCAAACGGCCAAGGCGCAGCCCGCGACGAGAAGGAGGCCGTGAAGTGGCTGCTTAGGGCTGCCCAGGGCGGCAATGCCAATGCCCAGTTCGACATCGGCAAACGCCATGAAGACGGCCAGGGCGTCGAGAAAAGCGACACCGAGGCGGCAAAATGGTACCGCGAGGCAGCCGAGCAGGGACACATCGACGCCAAGTACAACCTGAACTTCATGTACGTCCAGGGACGAGGCGTGCCGAAGGACGCGGCCGAAGCTGAACGCTGGCGTCCAGGCGTGGCCGAAAAAAAAGGCAAGGGTGGCGTGAAGAGCCTAAGTGCGCTCGTTTCGCCCACCACCGGCGAGGCGCGGGATGAATCTGAGGTGATCGCCGAGTTGCGGGATCTGGCCGAGAGGGGATTTGCCATGCCGCAACATAATCTGGGCATGGTTTATGCGAACGGCAATAGCGTGCCGAGAGATCCGGTCGAGGCCGTAAAGTGGTGGCGCAAGGCAGCGGACCAGGACCTGCCCCTTGCACAGTTGCGAATGGCGGGCGCCTATGCGACGGGATTCGGCGTGGCGAAGGATGACAAGGAAAGCGCCGCCTGGCTACGCAAGGCGGCTGAGAACGACAATCTTGAGGCGATGTACCGCCTCAGTTTGTCCTACTTGAATCAAATCGGGGTAACGCGAGATCTCGACGAGGCGTTGAAATGGCTGCGCAAGGCGGCGGATCGCAACTACGCCGAAGCGCAATTCGATCTTGGGGAGTTGTACCTGAGCGGAAAGGTGGTGCCCAAGGATGAGGCCGAAGCAGCCATGCTGATCCGCAAGGCCGCCAATCAGGGCATGGCAAAGGCGCAGCTTGGCATGGGCATCATGCTGGACAGCGGCCAGGGAGTCGCCGCGGATCACGAAGCCGCGGCAAGCATGCTGCACAAGGCGGCCGAACAGGGGGCCGACCGTGCGCAACTCTACCTCGGGAGAAAGTATTTCCGTGGCTTTGGCGTTCCCCAGGACTATGCGACGGGCCTCGACTGGTTGCGCAAAGCCGCTAGCCAGGGAAACGCCGAAGCCCAGCTTGACCTCGGAGCAGCATATTTGAATGGCCTGGGCGTCGCGCAAGACTTTACGGAGGCCGTGGGATGGTTCCGCGTCGCCACCGACAAAGGCCTGCCGGCAGCGCAATCAAAGCTGGGCTTCATGTACTGGAAAGGCTTCGGTGTCGCCCAGAACGATGCGGAGGCACTGCGCTTGTTTCGCCAGGCCGCGGCAAAGGGCGTGGCTGAGGCAGAGTTCTTTATCGGCTATATGCATCACCTCGGTCGCGGTGTGGCGAAGAGCTACGCTGAAGCAGTGAGGCTGTACCAGATTGCGGCCGACAAGGGTGAGGCCAGGGCCCAAAACAATCTTGCAGTCCTCTACGACAACGGACTGGGCGTTGAAAAGAACCATGTCGAGGCCGCAAGCTTGTTTCGCAAAGCCGCGGAACAAGACATGCCTGACGCACAGCTAAATCTCTCCCTGATGTACATCGCAGGTCGCGGCGTACCGAAAGATGAGGACGAGGCCACAAAATGGCTCGGCAAAGCCGCTGGACAAGGCAATGCGAAGGCACAGCAACTACTGCAGCAGCGGACCGGCAAATAGCCTCTCTCTGCCAGCCCTGGCGCAGGCGACAAGCTGCGCTGGTTCGAGGAAGGCAGCAACTAAGCCCAGCGCAAGAGTTGGCGCTGATGAAGCCCCGGTGCAGCAAGGCGGTCGAGCAAACGACGCTCTGATGAAGCCCCCTGCGCAGCAAGGCGGTCGAGCAAAATACGCTCTCCTCGCCGCTGCGGATCCTCGCCGCTGCGGATGGCGACACGGCGACACGGCGCGCCGCATCGGTCTGGCATGCCGGCCGGCAGCGCCGGCCATGCGCACAAGCTCATTGACGATTGCCAGGCGCAGTACCATCAGGGAGCTGCAATCGGTTTTGCACCTGCCCGGCTTTCCTCAAATGACCGCAAACACATTTTTGAAATTCACCTTCTGGACCAGCGCCGCAGCAGTCCTGGTGCTGTCGCTGGGGCCCACCACCGCCGAACTTCCGACCACCGGCTGGGACAAGAGCAACCATTTCATCGGCTTCTTCGCACTCGCGGTTTTCGGACTGCGAGGCTATCCGAAGCACAGTATGGCGCTCTTTGCCGGACTGGCGATGTTCGGCGGCCTGATCGAGATACTTCAATCCTTCACGACCTACCGCCGCGCCGAGTGGGCCGACTGGATCGCCGATGACATTGGGGTCATGGCCGGGTACGCACTGGGCTGGACCTTGCACCGCATCGCGCCCGCCAAGCCAGATGACGCTAAGCTCTCACCCTGACCGGCAGCGCTGCAAGAGTTGGCGCTGGCGGCACGGCGGGAACTTGGCGCCGCTGCGCAATTCGATTCCAGAGCACATGCCCGCCAGATTAATGCCCTAAACTAAGTCCGGCTTCGCGGCGCGCCTTGCCGGTCGCCGGCGCCGCCCTCACACCGGATTGAACCCGTTGAAACCATCGGACACCATGGCCGCGCAGATTCCTTCATCGACGAAAAAAGTGCGGGCCAAGTCCGCCGCGAAAAAGACGGCATCGCTTCCTGTCGCCGCTGCCGACGGACAGCTTGCAGACACATGGGATCAGGCCAGCTGCGATGCCATCATCGGCCAGCTATGGACCTTGCGCGGCAAATTGCTGGCCTACGAAAATAGCCTGGCGCCACACCTGGAGAATCTCGACCCCGGCTATCGAACCAGCGCCCGCAATTTCGCCCATTACCTGCGCTTGCGCCAGAGCGACCGCCGCCCGCTGCAGGAATCGCTGGCACGGGTGGGCCTGTCCTCGCTCGGGCGGGCCGAATCCCATGTCCTGGCCAATCTCGACAAGGTGCTCGGCATCCTGCACCGGATGACCGGCAAGCCCTGGCGGCCGCCGCTGGAAGATGAACCGGTGGGCATGGAGAGCAGCCGGAAACTGCTCGAAAGACACACCGACGAACTGCTCGGCGCGCCGCCGGCGGAAAGAGCCGTGCGCATCATGGTCACCTTGTCCACGGAAGCCGCCGCAGACTATGGCCTGGTCAGGCAACTGGTGCAGTCCGGGATGGATATCGCCCGCATCAATTGCGCCCACGACACAGCGGACCAGTGGCGGGCCATGGCCGCCAACGTACGCCGCGCGGCGAAGGCGGAACGGCGCCCGGTGCGCATCCTGATGGACGTTGGCGGGCCGAAACTGCGTACCGGCCCGCTTCCCGCGGGCGACCCGGTGCTCAAGCTGCGGCCCCTGCGCGACGAGTTCGGCCGGGTGTTGATGCCCTGCCTGGTCGGCTTGCGCGCCAATGGGGCGAGCACCCCGGTGACCGGCGCGTCGGCCCATGCCGGGGTCGACACGGCGTGGCTGGCGCAACTGGAACTGGGCGACCACATCGACCTGACCGATGCGCGCGGCGCCAAACGCAGCCTTCAGGTGGTGCTGCGCGAAGATGCCGGCGTGCTCGCGGAATGCGTCCGCACCGCCTACCTGGTCGCCGCTACCCGTCTCAAGCGACGGCGCAAAGGCGCCCGTCCGCGATCCAGCCCGTGTCCGGCCTGCCGCGCCCGGAGGGACTATTGCAGTTGGCGCGCGGCGATATCCTGCACCTGACGCGCGACGCGAATCACGCGCCGGTCTTCAAATCGAAAAAGAAGCAGCAGCAACCCGTTGCTGCCGTCGCGTGTACCCTGCCCGAGATATTCAAGGACGTCTGCGTCGGCGAGCGCATCTGGTTCGATGACGGCCGCATCGGCGGGGTGATCCGGCGTATCGAAAAAAACTGGCTGGAGGTGGAAATCACCCACGCCCGGGACTGCGGCGAAAAGCTCGCCAGCGACAAGGGCATCAACCTGCCGGACAGCCAGCTCAAACTGCCCGCCCTGACCGGCAAGGATCTCGAAGACCTGGCCGTGGTGGCCCAGGAAGCGGACCTGGTGGGGCTGTCGTTCGTGCAGCGCGCCAGCGACATAGCGGCATTGCGCACTGGTTTGCGCCAGCTCGGCAAGCCCGATCTCGGCATCGTGCTCAAGATAGAGACGCGACGGGCTTTCGAGAATCTTCCGGAGCTGTTGTTCTCGGCGATGGCGAGCCAGGCGGCGGGGATCATGATCGCGCGCGGCGACCTTGCCGTCGAGTGCGGCTACGAACGCCTGGCCGAGGTCCAGGAAGAAATTCTCTGGGCGGCGGAAGCCGCGCACATGCCGGTGATCTGGGCCACCCAGGTGCTGGAGACGCTGGCCAAGACCGGCCTGCCGTCGCGCGCCGAAATCACCGACGCCGCCATGGGCGAGCGGGCGGAATGCGTGATGCTCAACAAGGGGCCGCACATCGCCGAGGCCATGCGCACCCTGGACGACATCCTGCGCCGCATGCAGGCGCATCAGGCCAAGAAGCGGTCGCTGCTGCGCGCGCTGCGGGCATGGACCCTGCCGTCGGATATCAAGAGCCAGTAGCGCGGCTCGACTCTGCCGCAATGACGAGCGATCAGCGACTGCCGGCGCAGGCCGGATTCATCGGTGGAAATGCAGGGTGTCGCCAACCCGGCCGCTTATCGCGCAAGTTTCGAATTGACCTTGCTGTAGCCCCGCCGGCATAGACACTTGCCGCCCTTGACGAGTTGGTTTTCATCGCGTTGATTGCAGGAAAAGCCCGGCGGTATGGCAATGACGAATGACACTATCGTATCCCCCAGGACATCGCCGCCCAGGGCCCTGGCGAGGAACGGGGCGGTTCTGTTGCCCGCATCGACGAAGCAGCTGATGTATTTCCCATACTGTTCGCTGCAAAAGCATTTCACGGTCACCATATCGATTCGCGCGCTGTTCGCCACCAGCCTGGCGATGTCATCCGGCGCTTTTATGGCATGGAAGTCATTCATCTGAATTGGGCCCGATTGTTTCGCCGGTGGTCGGTGGTGCTTGCCACTCAGCAGGTGCCTGGCATCAAACCGAATGCTGAATCGGTGCTGATGATGTGGCTACGAACCGGATTTTGAGCTGGTTATTGCCATTGTCAATCCCGCTAGC
Source organism: Sulfuritalea sp. (assembly GCA_034376265.1). Taxonomy (GTDB): domain Bacteria; phylum Pseudomonadota; class Gammaproteobacteria; order Burkholderiales; family Rhodocyclaceae; genus Sulfuritalea. The sequence continues at coordinate 10,733 of JAXMJU010000097.1, read as the reverse complement.
TTTATGTTTTTATGTGGATTTATTGCAGAAGTAGTAAGTCCGCCGGTCTGCCGGCGGCACGCGCATCAGGGATATTCCGTTAAGCAATCAACATGTTGCGGCATAGGCGAAACACCCGGCGCAGCCGCATATCAAATTATTCGATGCGCCGGAAATCGTGTCGATACGCCGCGCCGGGATCCAGCGGCCCTCGATCGGCTTCAGTTGGTTGGCGACCGGGCGCTGGTCTGGAACTCGGCCTCCGCCTGGATCCAATCGACGAGTTCATTGCCGGGCGCAAAGCCCCGCTGCTCGGCACGATAATAGGCCGCGACGGCGATCATCTCCTGCAGTCGGGACTCATCGACGCCGGGCGATTCCCAGCCGCCGGCCATCGTCGCCGCGCTGTTCGCCAAGCCATTGCCTTTCCGGCGCACGGAACCACTGGTGATTTTCATTTTTTCCTCCCGGTTGATGCAATTTGCGTTGCGAAATCCGAGCCCTTGCCCGCAATGTCAGCGGCGTAACGCGGCCTTGGGCCGGACCTCCTCGCCTGCATAGGCCCAGATCAGCGAGGCGACGCGCAGTTCGACTATCTCGCGCTGCGCACTCGCATCGCCGTCTGAAGCCCGGTCAAACAGTGCCTCGCTACACCTTTCGGCGGCACAGGCCAGATCGGGTGCCGGCGTGGCAGGCGGCAGTCCGATGATTTCATTGAGCGGTGTAACCATATGTCATCTCCCGCGGACCACACCGCCCGGCGGCGCGGCCCGATGCGATTGCGTTGGGAAAAGGCTGGCAACTCATCGCCGATGCCAGGCACAGTCGATTCAAGCTGCCTTGCTGGCCCTCGGGCTGTTCGCTGCGCCGCCGGACTGGCGCGGCGCGCGTCCCGCCGGCGCATCGGCCATTGCCGCGGCTGCCCTGGTTGATTGAATCAGGGTCTCGAGAATCTTCTCATTCAACTCCGGCACCTTGCTCTGCATCATCAGCATCACGTCCCGCTGATAACCGACGGCGTTTTTCAGCAGGGCAGCCATGCCTTCGGCGCTGGTGCGAGTGACACTTTCCGCCACTTTCGGCCAGCCCCGCAACATCTCGGACTGCTCTTCCGATGCCAGCAAATCCCGGTACTCCCGGCTTATTTCGCCATAGATGCTGTTGGTCACTTCCAGCTGCGCCCTGGCCAGGCGCAGGGTGCGCTCGGCAATTTCCTGCGCGTATTCGAGCGCCTTCTCTGTATTGGGAACGTACATCGCGGTAACTTTTTCGATCATGCTGTGCTCCTGAGTAGGTTGGACGGCGACCATCGTTCCTTGCAGCGACGTATCGCCGAGTTGGGGTGCCGAAGCGGCGGGAGCGACGCTCCCTGAGTGCACCTTCCTCTTTCCCGCGCCACCATGCTATCGGTGTATTTCGCGAGCTGTGTCGGCGAGCGCCGCGATGCGTGTAAGGTTTCGCCTACAAGCGATCGGCGGTGGCCGGCCACGCGTCGTGGCTATTCGCCCAGCTTGCGTTCGATGACGTAGCGCGTGAGTTCGGCGTTGTTGCGCAAGCCGAGTTTTTCCAGAACGCGGGCGCGATAAGTGCTCACGGTCTTCGGGCTCAGGTGCATCGATTCGGCAATGGCCGTCAGCGCCATGCCCTGGCTGAGCAGACGCATGACCGCGACTTCGCGTTCGGAAAGATGATCATGCGGCTGTTTGCGCCAGGCGCTGGCGGTGCCGGCAAGCAGCTTCTCGGCGAGTTGCGGGCTCAGGTAGCGTTCGCCGCGGCCGGCGCGCCGAATCGCTTCGAGTATTTCCTCGGGTGCGCTGTCCTTGGTCAGGTAACCCGTGGCGCCGCCTTCGAGCGCGGACATCGCATACTCGTCCTCGGCATACATGCTGAAGATCAGTACCGGCAGATCCGGCTTCTGGCGCTTGACGCGCTTGAGCACCTCAAGGCCGTTCACGTCGGGCAGCCCGATGTCGAGCAGCAACAGGTCCCAGTCCTCGGCCTCCACCAGCGCCAGCGCCTCGCGGCCGTTGCACGCCTCGCCGGCGAGCCGGTAGTCCGTGGCATTGGCGAGAAACTGCCGCAGGCCGCCACGGACCACGGCGTGGTCATCCGCGATCAGTATCTTGAGCATCCTGCCCTCCCTTTTCCTCGCGCCGGTCACGCCGACCCGACATCCGTCCGGCTACCCCGGTCCGCCGCAACGGCGCCAGGAGCGTGGCCACGGTACCATGACCGGGCCGGCTGTCGATCTGCAGCGATCCGCCGAGCATACCCAGACGCCGCTCGATCGCGGAAAGACCCGAGCCGCCGGTGATGGCGGCCGGATCAAAGCCGCTGCCGCGGTCGGCGACGGTGATGCGCAAGCTGTCGCGATCGACAAGCTGCAGCGTCAGCGCCACACGCGCCGCCCCGGCATGCTTGACCACGTTCATCAGCAGTTCGCGCACGGCATTGAAACACAACAGCCGTAGCGCCATGTCGTCGGATTCCGCCTCCGGCGCGCTGCTCAGGTCGACCTGCAGCCCATGGTTGTCCCGCACCCAGCGACACAGGGACTCCAGCGCGGGGTTCAAGCCGCGCTCGCGAATCAGGGGCGGGCTGAGCTGCAAGCTCAACCGGCGCGCAACCCCGATGACCCGGCTGATGTGTTGGTTGGCCTCGGCTGCAATCCGCAGGTATTCATCCGGCGGGGTGTGGATGCCGAGACCGCTCAACGACAGCCGCGCCGCCACCAGCAGGGGCTGCATTTCGTCGTGCAGCAGCTCGTAGAGGTGATCGCGTTCGCGTTGTTCGGCGTGCGTCAGGTTGCGCGCGAGTTCGCGCAGGTGCGCCGCCTGCTCGGCGGCCAGTCGTTCCAGGCGCTCATTGGCGTCACGCAGCCGGGCGACGCTCTGCTGGCGCTCGGTGACGTCCATGGCCATGCCGCAGACCAGTATCTGGCCGCCGGCGTCGCGGATCGGGAACTTGATGACCAGATACTCGCCTTCGCTGCCGTCGGCGAGCAGTCCCGGCTCCACCGTCTTGATCGGCTGCCAGGCATCGACGGCCGCCTGGTTGTTGCTCAGGTACCGGTCGGCGAGCGCCGGCGGGTACAGCTCCCTGATCGATTTTCCGACCAGGTCCCCGGTGGCCAACCCGATCATTTCGTAATGCGTCGGACTGACGTACTGAAAACGTCCCTCCAGATCGACGATCCACGACGCCACCGGGCTGTGCGTCATGAAGACGTGGAAGCGCTCCTGGCTTTCGATCAGCGCCTGGCGCGCCTCCTTGAGCTGCGTGACGTCCTGCGTGATGCCGAAGGCACTGCGCAGTTGCCCCTGGGCATCGAACTCCAGCTCCGCCTTTTCGCGTACCCATTTGACCTTGCCGTCGATCAACAGGCGGTGTTCGACGTCGTAGGGCTCGCGCTGGGTCCCGTCATGCCACATGCGATCGACCTCGCCGCGCTCATCCGGATGGATTTTCGCGAGAAAGGCGGCGTAACTCAGCGGCGCGCCATCGTGCACGCCGAAAATGCGCTGGGCTTCGCGCGAGCCCTTGAAGCATCCGCGCTCCACGTCGAAACGCCAACTACCGAGATGGCCGACGCTCTGCGCCCGATTGAGGTCTTCCGCCACATGCTTCATGCGCGTGATGTCGAAGGCGGATCCGATATAACCGAGAAACTCCTGGTCGGCGCCGTAGCGTGGCACGCCGTTGTCGAGAATCCAGCGGAAATATCCGTCGGCGCGACGCAGGCGGTATTCCATCGCAAACGGCTGGCGATGATCGAAGGCCGCGCGGTAGGTATGCAGGCAGCGCTCAAGGTCGTCGCCATGCACCGACTCGATCCAGCCGGCGCCGATCTCCTGAGTCATGCTGCGACCGGTGAATTTCAGCCATTGCTGATTGAACCAGGTACAGCCCTGGTCCGGGCCGGCGACCCAGATCAGCACCGGGGCTGCGTCGGCCATTGCGCGAAAGCGCGTCTCGCTCTCCTGCAAGGCCTTTTCTGCTCGCCAGCGGGTGCTGATGTCGGTCAACGCGATGCGCAGCGTTGGCGAACCCTTGCCGGCCGTGGTGCGCAGGCAATCGAGGTGTGCCGCGAACACCGCGCCATTGCCGCCCTGGAGATCCAGTTCGCAGACCTGCTGCGCGTCCTGCTGCAAAGCCTGCAACAGCAGCCGATGCCAGCGGTCCAAGTCTGCTTTCGCGACAAAATGGGCGAAAGGACGTTGCAAAATCCGGTCGCGGTCCGCGCCCAGCAAGGCGGCGCCAGCGCGATTGATTTCCGTTATCTGGCCGGCCTGGTCGAGAATGAGATAACCGACCGGGGCGAACTCATAGAGATCCGCATAGCGGTCGCGCGACTCCTCCAGCGCCGCCTGTGTCTGGCGCAGGGCCTTGTTCTGCATTTCCAGTTCGATCTGCTGCAACTGCAGTTCATGCAACAGTTCTTCCGCGGTTCGCGCCGCCGCCGCTGCCGACCGGGCGCGGGCAAACTCCGCCTCCGCGTCGGCCCCTGCTCGCGGATTGGGCAAGACCGGGGGGTCCATTTCATTGCTCACGGGTATCGTCCTGATTCGCTGTGGCGGTGCAGGCAGGTCCCGGGCCTCCCGTCCCGGCAACTCGCAAGCAGCACGCGCGAAACAGGATACACGACGGTGCGCGACGTCGTGCACTGCGGCGGCCCTTGCCCTGTCCTTCCATGGCCGGCTCTGCTGACATGGCCTCGCAATGGCCAGGGGCTGCCCCGCTGTCAAGAGTTGACGCTGGCGACACGGCGCGAGGCGCGTGCGCCGGTTCAGGCCGTTCTTGCGGGTAGCGCTTACGCCGTTTCCGGCAGCTGGCGTTTGCGCATGAACGCCAGCGCCTCGGCCGCCACAACGGGCTTGCTGAACAGGTAGCCTTGCAGGAAGTCGCAGCCGTGACTGGTGAGGAAGCGATGCTGAGCTTCCGTCTCGACGCCCTCGCCAACCACCGTCAGTCCGAGATTGTGCGCCAGAGCGATGGTGGCGGTGCAGATCGCGACGTCGTTGGGGTCGCTCTCGATATCCCGGACGAAGGACTGGTCGAGCTTCAGCGTGTGTATCGGCAGCAGCTTGAGATAGCTGAGCGACGAATAGCCGGTGCCGAAGTCGTCGATCGACAGCCTGACGCCGAGTTCGCGCAAGGCGTTGAGCCTGCCGATGCTGGCATCGGGGTCGTCCATCACCACCGATTCGGTTATTTCGAGTTCCAGATCGGCGCCGGTCAGCTCATGGCGTATCAGGGTTTCGCGAACGAAGCGGAGCAAGGTGGGCGACCCCAACTGCTGGGCCGACAGGTTGACCGCCATGGTCACGCCCGCGATGCCGGCGACCCGCCAGGCGCGCAGCTGCCGGCAGGCTTCATCCAGCACCCATTCCCCCAGCGGCAGGATCAAGCCGGTTTCCTCGGCCACGGGAATGAATTTCAGCGGCGCAATCAGTCCGTCGCGCGGGTGGCGCCAGCGCACCAGCGCTTCGACCCCGACCACGCGACAGCCTTGCTCGTCGCAGGCGTCGCACCCCTCGCAGCTGGCGCAAGCTTCCAGCTTGGGCTGGTAATGCAGTTCGAACTGGCCTTGCTCCAGCGCTATGCGCAGATCGTGGTCCAGGCGCAGCCGCTCGATCGCCGCCTGGTTCATCGCCGCGGTGAAGAACTGGACATTGTTGCGTCCCTGGGACTTGGCGTGATACATCGCCGTATCGGCGTTCTTCAACAGGGTTTCGCCATCCTCGCCATCGATGGGAAAGAAGGCGACGCCGATGCTGGGCGACGAATGCAGTTGGTGCTCGCGAATCAGATAAGGCTGCCCCAGCACGCGCAGGAGCTTGTCCGCCACCCGCGCCGCCGCGTTGGCCCCTTCGACATCGGTCAAGACCACGACAAAATCGTCGCCGCCAAGACGGGCCACGATATCGCTGTCGCGCATTTCGTCGCGCAGGCGTCGTGCCACTTCCACCAGCAGCTCGTCGCCCACCGCATGCCCCAGGGAATCGTTGATTGCCTTGAAACGATCCATATCGATGAACAGCACCGCCAGGGCGCGATGCTCCCGCCTCACCGTGGCCAGGGCCTGCTCCAGTCTTTCCTTGAGGCTGAGCCGGTTGAAGAGGCCGGTCAGGGCGTCATGGTTGGCCAGATGCGTGATGCGCTGTTCGGCCACCTTGCGCTCGGAAAGGTCGGCAAAGCCGCCGATGTAATGGGTGATCTCGCCGACGGTGTCGCGCACCACCGACAGCGACAGCCATTTCGGATATACCGTGCCGTCCTTGCGCCGATCCCAGATCTCGCCCTGCCAGGAGCCGCTCCCCTTGAGCGCGGTCCACATCTCGCGATAGATTGCGACGGGGGTCTGCCCGGTGGCGAGGAAACCCGGATCCCGGCCGATTGCCTCGTCGCTGGCATAGCCCGTCAACTGCGTGAAAGCGCCATTCACGGCCAGGATGCGATTGTCGGCATCGCTGATCAGGATCGCTTCGGCGCTGTGCTGGAACGCGCTGGCATAAAGCTGGATGGCGGCCTCGGCCTGTTTCTGCGCTGTGATGTCCTGTACCGTCCCGAGCGAGCGCAGCGCCTTGCCCTGTTCGTCGTATTCGGATTCGCAGCGTTCGTTGACCCACTTGATGCGCCCGTCCGCCATGAGCAATCGATGGGAGATTTCATAGGACGTGCGGGCGGCCAGCGAGTCCGCATAGGCTCGGCCGACCCGGTCCCGGTCCTGCGGATGAATCACATTGAGGAATGCCTCGTAAGTGGCGCCGAAATTCTTCGGGTCGATTTCGAAGATGCGGAATATCTCATCCGACCAGAGCAATTTGCCTCTGACCAGATCGAGTTCCCATGACCCGATCTCGGCGATGCGCTGCGCTTCGTCCAGCTTCGACAGGCTCGCCTGCAACTGCTGATTCGCTTCGGCCAATTCCGCAGTGCGTGCCAGCACCCGGGATTCGAGGTCGACCCGGGTCGCCACCAGTTCATCCGTCATGTGATTGAAGGCGTCGGCCAGCCGTCCCAGTTCATCGCCGCCGCCGCTGGGGGCGCGCCGGGAAAGATTGCCGCCGGCGATTTCTTCGGCGATCGCCGTCAGCCGCCGCACCGGGCGCGACAGGGAACGTCCGAGCCACACCGCGGCGACGGCGGAAAGCAACAGGAACAGCCCGAGCGCGAAATAACTGAGGCGTTGCAGGCGCGCCACCGGCGCCAGCGCCTCAGCGGCAGCGGTCTTCACCACCATGCCCCAGCCCAGGGACGGCAGGTAACGCCAGGCCGCCACGCTTTCAACGCCGTTGTAATCCCTGACAATCCCCGTGTCGCGGCCGCCGGCCAGCGCCTGTTGCATCGGATAGGGTGTCGCCGCCAAGGCCAGCCGGAAGCGATAGGCGGCATTGGGCTGCATGGTGAGGGGTGCGGTGAACTGGACGCCGCCACCGTCGCGTTGAGCCAGCACAACTTCGCCGGAAGCGCCCAGGCCGCTGCGGTCGGTGACCACCGCTTCGAGCTGCTCCAGATCCACCTGCAAGGCCAGCGCCCCGACCAGTACGCCTTCGCTCAGCACCGGCGACACCAGAAAGGCCGCCGCGCGCTGCCCCGAGGGCGGATAGGGCTTGAAGCGGGTGAGATGGGTCTGCAGCGTGTCCAGGGCCAGTTCGAACCCCTGTGCCAGTTGGGTGTCGCGCCAGGGGCCGGTTCTCAGGTTGGTGCCCAGATCCGGTTCGCGCGCCACCGAGAACACCACGTCGCCGGCGGCATCGATCAACAGCAGGTCGTAGTAGTCCGCCCCTTGCATGCCGGCCAACACCTCGCGCAGGCGCAGTTCGGCGGCCAGGTAATCAGGTGCGCGCAGCCCGCCCCGGTGGAAAGCCGCTCCGAAGCTGGCGATCGCCTCCGCGACCGCGGCACTGCGACTGGCCTGCCGGGCATCGCTCATGCGCTCGCCTATGTAGGTTTCGATCTTGTCGACCTTCTTGTCGGCAATGACGGCCAGGTTCTCCAGCACGGTTTTGCGCAGCGAAGTCTCGAACGAGGCCTGGTAATACAGGGCCAGACCTGCCAGCGGCAGAACCGCCACCAGCAGGTAGCTGATCGACAGCCGGGCGATGATCATCAGCGGCGGCAGTTTTTTCATGGCGGCAACCGCGCCTGCCGCCGGGCGATCAGCACACCCGCCAAGACCATCAACGCCATGACGACGGCAACACCAAAATGGCGGGTAGCGTCCATCCCCGGATTCTACCTGCAGCGAATTTCAAAAGTCGAACGGCATTGCCGCGGCAATGCCCGCGGGATTCGCCGGGCATGCGGGGAAGGCATCAGGCTGCCGGCACCTGGTTCAGCCGTTGCCCTGCTTCGAGCTGCTCGACATGCATTGCGCAATTGCGTCCGGCCGCCTTTGCCGCATACAGGGCACGGTCGGCGGCCGCAATCAGCTCGTTCGCTTCGAGTGCGCGATCGGGCACCACGGTGGCCGCGCCGAGGCTGACCGAGACATGGCCGACGCCGTCGTTGGCGGGATGCGGCAGCTTCAGCGCCGCAATCCCGGCGCCGATGCGCCGGGCCACCGTAAGCGCGCCGTCGGCCGTGGTGGCGGGCAGGATGGCGGCGAATTCCTCGCCGCCGTAGCGGGCGATCAGATCGACCGAACGCAGGCAGGACGTCACCATCGAGGTGGCAAGCGCCTTCAGGCAGGCATCCCCGCCCTGGTGGCCGAAAATGTCGTTGTAGCCCTTGAAGTGGTCGACGTCGAGCAGGACCAGGGACAGCGGCTTGCCATCCCGCGTGCCGCGCGACCATTCGGCCTGCAAGGTTTCGTCCAGGCAGCGCCGGTTGGCCACCCCGGTCAGGCCGTCGCGGTTGGCCAGGCGCAGCAAGGCCGCCTGCGCCTCCTTCTGCGCCGTCATGTCGCGCAGGGTCTCCACCACGGCAATCAGCTTGCCGGTTTCGTCGAAGATGGGACCGGAATCGATGGCGAGATAAAGCCGCGTGCCCAACTGCGGCATGACGCACCAGTTTTCCGCGCGGCGGCCATGGGCCGGCACGGCATCGGTCGCCGCGTGATCGTGGTCGGCGTAGAGCGCGTCGATTTCCTCGGTGCGGCCCTGGGCAATCAGGTCGGCCAGACAGGGACGCGGCTCGTTGTAGAAACCGCGCCAGTGTTCGCGGGTACCGATGACCTCGTCTGCCTGGATGCCGGTCAGACGTTCGCAGGCACGGTTCCAGATGATGACCCGGCAGGCGGCATCCAGCACGAAGGTCGGCACGACCAGGTGCTCCATCAGCCGCACCGACAGATCCAGCTCGCTATCGTGATGATTATTCATTTGGATGGTTTGGATAACCGCTAAAGGCTCATGGTTTTTCAATATAGTAACTGATGTCCGTCGCGGGCGGCGTCCGTATCGCTGCCGCCGACCTGGAGCCGCGCCGCCGATTATTTTCCGCATCACGCCGGCCGCGGCCGGCGTATGATTTCACCATGAGATATGCCTGTGCGATTCTTTGCGGCTTGTTGTTGGCGACCGGTTCCGCCCGCGCCCAGACGGCCGAAGTCACGCAGTCCGGCGTCGGCTTCGACTGCTGGATCGGTGGCGAGGGCGCGCAGATCTACACGCACTACATCCGTTGCATCGCCGACCGGGACCTGGCGCATCCGGAGTCGATCGACCCGCAGTCCGACGCGGCGATCGATCGCCTGCGTCGCGAACTGCAGCGCTCGGGTGCCGATGCGGAAAAGGCCTTCAAGGCGAACATCGGACTGGTGCGCGAAGCCGGCGCGGTCTGGAATATCCGCATCTACTCCTACCCGTCCGATTCGTCGTGGCAGGAAGGCATGCCGCAACGGCTGGTGCGCGCCGTGCTGTGCCCCAGGCAGCTTCACTGCGCGGTGACGATACGCCCGCGCTGAAGACGGGCCCGCCGCCCTCAATACAGCACTTCGCTCCAGCGTCCGCTGCTGCGCATTTTGTCGTACACCGCCATCCAGTCCCGGGCGGAGCCGGCCAGTTCGACCATGGCCTGGTCGAGCATGGCCACCGTGTTCCCGGTGCCGGCGATGAAAACCCGCGTATCCCGGCGCTGCATCATGTCCCAGACTTCCGCCGCGTTCTGCGCCAGGGCCTGGTCCAGCGCCACCGGCACATCGAAATGCGGGCGCGGGCTGACCGCCTGGAAGGCCTTGAAGGTCGGCTGGTCGTAGTAGTTGGCGAGGTCGTTGTTCTCGTCGTTCATGTAGAGCATTTCCAGCGGGCTCCTGGCGCCGTAGAACAGCCTGACCCGGCCCTTCCAGCCGCCGATCTTTTCGTAGATCTGGCGGATCAGGGTGCGGAAGGGCGCGATGCCGGTGCCCATGCCCAGCATCAGGATATCGGCATTCTTGTTCTCCGGAATCACGAAGGGATAGCCGACCGGGCCGGCGAACTCGATGACGTCGTCGGGACGCAGGTCGCACAGGTAGTTGGACGCGATGCCCGGGTATTTCTCGCCGTTGAAATCGTCGATGTAGGTGCAGCGCCGCACGCAGATGGCGAACTCGGTCGCCTCGCCGCGCCGCTCCAGGTCCATCAGCGAATACAGGCGCGTGTGGTGCCGGTTGCCGAACTGTCCCGGCGCCAGGACGCGGATGCAGTTGCCGGGCGCCGCGTCGAAGGACAGGTTGCCGATGCGGAACAGCAGATGGCGCACTTCCTCGCGCGAGTCGAGCGGCGTAATGCGGCGCGACTCGGCGAGGATGGCGGAACAGATCCTGGCGG
>JAXMJU010000096.1:0-13790 GCA_034376265.1 Sulfuritalea sp. | reverse complement strand
GCAGACCGTGCCGGCAGCCGGTGGCGTGATGTAGCCGGAGCGGCAGATGACGTGATGCAGCGGCGGCAGCATCGTGTCGGCAATGCCCGACGGCAGATAGCTGACCTGACCGCGGATCGCGGTCAGCGGCAGCGCCTGGGTCAGTAGCCGGTTGGCGTCATGGGCGTTGGCGAGAACCACGTGGGCGGCCTCGGCCAGCAGACGTCCGGCGGCATCCAATGCCTGCCAGCCGTCCGCCGTCTGGCGCAGCGAGGCGACTTCGGTACCGAAGCGCGCATCGACCACCACCCCGGCAGCAGCCAGCAGGGCGCTGCAGACGCTGGCCGGGCTGACCCAGCCGCCGCCGGGAAACCACCAGCCGCCATGTGCCACATCGCGGCCGATCAGGGCGGCGGCGGCATCGCGATCGAGGAAGGCGGCGAAGTCGGCGGGCAACTGCAACTGCTCCACTGTGGCGCGCTGCAATTTCTCGTGGGCAGCGTCGCGGGCGACTTGCAGCACGCCGCAGGGCGACCAGCGTATGCCGTCCAATTCGGCGAAGCGGCGCAGCGCGTACAGATAACAGGCGCGCGACAGGCGCGCCGCCAGCGCATCGTCCTTCGCCAGGTGCGGCAGCAGTATGCCGGACGGGTTGCCCGAGGCTTCCTGCGCGGGTTGTGCATGGCGCTCGAAAAGTTCGATCTGCCAGCCGCGCACGGCCAGCCGTTCGCTGATCGCGGTGCCGGCGAGCCCGGCGCCGATCACGATGGCGCGGCGCTCTCGAGGTGGCGGCGAACTATCAAAAGTTGGTGCTGGCGCGCTCTGCGTACCTGGGACGCCGCTTCGCGGGCAGGTAACGGCGTTTTCAAGGCGGCCGGCCAGCATTTCGCGCTTGCCGGCAAAGCCGGGGCGGCGCTCCACCTGCCAGCCTTGCTGCTGCAGCGTGCGGCGCAGCTCTCCGGCGACGCTCCAGGTCGCCAGCGTGGCTCCGCTTTTGCACAGACGGCTGATCGCGGCAAGCACAGGCGGCGACCACAGTTCGGGATTTTTCGCCGGCGCGAAGCCGTCGAGAAACACCGCGTCGATCTCGGCTGAGAGTTGCGGCAGCAGTATCTGGGCGTCACCCAGCAGGAGCGTCAGCGTGACGCGGCCCGCATCGAAATGCAGGCGATGAAAGCCCGGCGTCAGCGGCGGCCATTGGCGCAACAGCTCGCCCGCCAGGGCGCCGAGTTCGGCATGGGGCGCCAGCAGCGCCGCGAGGTCAGCGCGGCGGAAGGGATGCTTTTCCGCGGAGACGAAGTACAGCCGGCCCTTGGCACCGGACTGGCGCCATGCCTGCCAGGTGGCGAGAAAATTCAGGCCGAGGCCGAAACCGGTTTCAAGGATGACGAAGCGTTCGGCGTCAATCCAGCGCGCCGGAAGCGCATTGCCGGCGAGAAAGACGTGGCGGGCCTGGGCCAGCGCGCCGTGCGCGGTGTGATAGACGTCGTCGTAGGCCGGCGACCAGGGTGTGCCGTCCCCGGCGAACGCAAGTTCGGCGGGGACGACGGGAGGCATTACTCGGGGCGCATCTGCGGGAAGAGGATGACGTCGCGGATCGAGGCCGAGTTGGTCAGCAACATCACCAGGCGGTCGATGCCGATGCCGCAACCGCCGGTCGGCGGCAGGCCGTATTCGAGGGCGCGGATGTAGTCGGCATCGTAGTACATGGCTTCCTCGTCGCCGGCTTCCTTGGCCTTGGCCTGCTGCATGAAGCGCGCCGCCTGATCCTCGGGGTCGTTGAGCTCGGAGAAGCCGTTGGCGATTTCGCGGCCGACGATGAACAGCTCGAAGCGTTCGGTGATGTCCGGGTTGTCGTCGTTGCTGCGCGCCAGCGGCGAGACCTCGGCCGGGTAGTCGATGATGTAGGTCGGGTCCCACAACTCGGCCTCGGTGGTCTCTTCGAACAGCGCCAGTTGCAGCGTGCCCAGGCCGGCGCGCGCCATGTGCGGCGATTTCATGTCGACCCTGAGGTCGGCGAGCTTTTGCCGCAGCCAATCGATGTCGTTCAGTTGCTCGAAGCTGTAGCCCGGATGGTAGTGGTGAATCGCACCGACGATGGTCAGCCGGGCGAAGGGCTTGGACAGGTCCAACGTGCGTCCCTGGTACTCGAATACCTCGGTGCCCAGCGCCTCGCGCGCCGAGTGGCGCAGCAGGCCTTCGGTGAAGTCCATCAGCCGCCGGTAGTCGGTATAGGCCTCGTAGAACTCCATCATGGTGAATTCGGGGTTGTGGCGCGGCGAGAGGCCTTCGTTGCGGAAGTTGCGGTTGACCTCGAACACCTTCTCGAAACCGCCGACCACCAGACGCTTGAGATACAGTTCCGGCGCGATGCGCAGGAACAACTCCATGTCCAATGCATTGTGATGGGTGGTGAAGGGCTTGGCCGCGGCGCCGCCGGGGATCGGATGCATCATCGGCGTTTCGACTTCGAGGAAGCCGTGGTGCATCATGTAATTGCGTATCGACTGGATCATCCGGCTGCGGGCGACGAAGGTGAAGCGCGTCTGCTCGTTGGTGATCAGGTCCAGTTCGCGGCTGCGGTATTTCTGCTCGACATCGGTGAGGCCGTGGAACTTCTCGGGCAGTGGCCGCAGCGACTTGGTCAGCAGGCGGATGCTGCTGCATTGCACGGTCAGTTCATTGGTCTTGGTCTTGAACAGGACGCCTTCGCAGCCGACGATGTCGCCCAGGTCCCAGCCCTTGAACTCCTTGTGCGCTTCCTCGCCGGTGCCGTCGTTGCTGACGAAGATCTGGATGCGGCCGGAAACGTCCTGGATGCTGGCGAAGCTGGCCTTGCCCATGACGCGCTTCAACATGATGCGGCCGGCGACCTTGACCCCGATCGGGGCGGCTTCGAGTTCTTCGCGCGTTTTCGCGCTGTAGAGTTCGTCGAGCTTGCCGGCCAGGTTCTCGCGCGAGAAATCGTTGGGGTAAGCCTTGCCGGTGGCGCGCCAGACCGCGAGCTTTTCGCGGCGCTCGGCAATCAGGCGGTTCTCGTCGACGGGTTGCTGTGGCTGGTCGCTCATGATGGTGGTCCGGTGCCGAAAGTATTGGAATTGGGTGGGATGCGGGATTAAACGCCTTGTTTCAGGCTGGCTTCGATGAACTGGTCGAGATCGCCGTCGAGCACCTTCTGCGTCGCGGAGATCTCGACGTTGGTGCGCAGATCCTTGATGCGGGAATTGTCCAGCACGTAGCTGCGGATCTGGTGGCCCCAGCCGACGTCGGTCTTGCCGGCTTCGAGCTTGTCGGCCTCGGCCTGGCGCTTGCGCAGTTCGAGTTCGTAGAGCCGCGACTTCAGCATCGCCATCGCTTCGGCGCGGTTGCGGTGCTGCGAGCGGTCGCTCTGGCACTGCACCACGATTCCCGTCGGGACGTGGGTGATGCGGATCGCCGAGTCGGTCTTGTTGATGTGCTGGCCGCCGGCGCCCGAGGCGCGGAAAGTGTCAGTGCGCAGGTCGGCGGGGTTGATCTCGACCTCGATCGAATCGTCGATTTCGGGATAGACGTAGAGGCTGGCGAAGCTGGTGTGGCGACCGCCCGAGGAATCGAAGGGCGATTTGCGCACCAGCCGGTGTACGCCGGTTTCGGTGCGCAGGAAGCCGTAGGCGTAATCGCCCTCGACCTTGATCGAGGCGCTGCGGATGCCGGCCACGTCGCCGTCGGTCTGTTCCAGCAGTTCGGTCTTGAAACCCTTGCGCTCGCAGTATTTCAGGTACTGGCGCAGCAGCATCGAGGCCCAGTCGCAGGCCTCGGTGCCGCCGGCGCCGGCCTGGATATCGATGAAGCAGTTGTTGGGATCGGCCGGGTTGTTGAACATGCGGCGGAATTCGAGATCCGCCACCAGCTTTTCCGCTTCGTCGAGATCGCTTTCGACGGCCATCATGGTTTCGTCGTCTTCTTCTTCACGCGCCAGTTCGAACAGGTCGCGGGCTTCGGTGAGTCGCGAACCGACGCCGGAAAGCGTGCCGACTACGGCTTCGAGGGATTTCTTTTCGCGGCCCAGGGTCTGGGCGCGCTCGGCGTCGTCCCAGAGCTTCGGGTCTTCGAGTACCTGATTCAGTTCAGCGAGTTTTTCCGCTTTCCCGTCGTAGTCAAAGATACCTCCGCAGTTGCTCGCCACGACCGGTAAGGTCGGCGATACGGTTGGCGACGGCGTTGATGCGTTCGGCTTCCATGACTGTTCCTGCGCGGGGCGAAAAGCGGGAATTATACGCGCTGCACCCCGGTCTTCATGGCCGTTTACTGCGCAAAATGTCCTCGCGTGACGCGATGTGATAGCCTCGGTTTTTTCCGATTAGATTCCATTGCGATGTCCGAAATGATCTTCTATGAGAGCGTCGTGGCTCTCAACGACCAGACTCACGCCAAGGTGAAGGTGCGTCCCGCAACGAGTTTCGCCTATGCGGCGAAAACCAACTCCGTGCCGCTTCTGGCCAGCGAGTTTTTCGAATGCGCACGGGAATACCCGATCATCTTCGCTCGTGGCGATGCAGGCCCCTTGCCGGCGGCGCTGCTGGGCTTGCGCGACAGCGAAAATCTCTACGTCGATGCCGCCGGCAAATGGGATGCGCGTTATGTGCCGGCCTTCGTGCGGCGCTACCCATTCGTTCCCGGCAAGGGCGCACAGGGTGAATTGCTGGTATGCATCGACGAGTCGTCGCAGTGCTTTGACGCTGACGTGGGCGAGGCCCTGTTTGCGGACGGCAAGCCCACCGCCCAGCTGGAGCATGCGATCAAGTTCCTCACCGAGTTTCATCAGGGCGCCGCGGCGACGGAAATGTTGGGGCGCCGCCTGGAAGAACTGGGTCTGTTGCGGCAGGCCGATTCCGTGGCGCAGCTCAATGACGGCAGCCAGTTCCGCCTCAATGGCCTCAATGTGGTGGACGAGGCAAAATTGCGGGCCCTGGATCGCGATACGGTGCAGGAATTGTTCGCCAACGGCAGTCTGGCAGTGATTTATGCCCATCTCATGTCGCTGGGGAACCTGGCTGCGCTGGTCGACCGCCTGAGCCGGCGCGATGCGCGCGGCAAGCCGCCGCAGCGTCCCTGAACGCGTCCCGCGCGCGCCGAATCGCCCGCCCGGCGCGGGGCTTCTAACGGGTGGGAAATTTCCGCTATCATTGGAATTTCCCGCTCCTGCATTTCCATGGCCAAATACGTTTTCGTTACAGGCGGTGTCGTGTCCAGTCTGGGCAAGGGCATCGCAGCCGCCAGTTTGGGCGCGATCCTTGAATCCCGCGGCATCAAGGTTACTCACCTCAAGCTCGATCCCTATATCAACGTCGATCCCGGCACCATGTCGCCGTTCCAGCATGGCGAGGTGTTCGTCACCGAGGACGGCGCCGAGACCGACCTCGACCTCGGCCATTACGAGCGCTTCACCAGCGCCAAGATGGGCAAGCGCAACAACTTCACCACCGGCCAGATCTATGAGTCGGTGATCAAGAAGGAGCGCCGCGGCGAGTATCTCGGCAAGACCGTCCAGGTCATTCCGCACATCACCGACGAAATCAAGATCTTCATCAAGCGCGGCGCCGAGGGCGCCGACGTGGCGATCGTCGAGGTCGGCGGCACCGTCGGCGACATCGAGTCGCTGCCCTTCCTCGAAGCCATCCGCCAGATGGGCATCCAGGAAGGCCGCAACAACGCCTGTTACATCCACCTGACGCTGGTGCCCTGGATTCCCACCGCCGGCGAACTCAAGACCAAGCCGACCCAGCATTCGGTCAAGGAACTGCGCGAGATCGGCATCCAGCCCGACATCCTGCTGTGCCGCGCCGACCGCGAGATACCGGCCGAGGAAAAGCGCAAGATCGCGCTGTTCACCAATGTCCAGCCGGAGGCGGTGATCTCCGCCCTCGATGCCGACAGCATCTACAAGATTCCGGCCATGCTGCACGACCAGATGATCGACGAGATCGTCTGCCACAAGCTGGGCATCCTGGCGCGCGCCGCCGACCTCTCGGTGTGGAAGAAGCTGGTCGACGCCCTCGAACATCCGCAGCACGAAGTGAACATCGCCTTCGTCGGCAAGTACGTCGATCTGACCGAATCCTACAAGTCGCTGACCGAATCGCTGGTGCATGCCGGCATCCATTGCCGCAGCAAGGTGAACATCCAGTACATCGACTCGGAAGACCTCGAAAAGAACGGTCCCGGCGTGCTCGCCACGATGGACGCCATTCTGGTCCCCGGCGGCTTCGGCCGGCGCGGCACCGAAGGCAAGATCGCCGCGATTCGCTACGCGCGGGAAAACAAGGTGCCTTACCTCGGCATCTGCCTCGGCATGCAGCTCGCCACCATCGAGTTCGCCCGCCATGTCGCCGGTTTGGAGGGCGCCAACAGCACCGAGTTCGACGCCGACACGCCGCACCCGGTGGTTGCGCTGATCACCGAGTGGCAGGATCGCGAGGGTCGCGTTGAAAAGCGCGACGCCAGCTCCAATCTCGGCGGCACCATGCGCCTCGGCGCCCAGCGCTGCCCGGTCAAGTCCGGCACGATGGCGTCGAAGTTCTACGGTGCCGAGGTGAACGAAAGGCATCGTCACCGTTACGAGGTCAACAACACCTACGTGCCGAAGCTCGAAGCCGCCGGCATGGTGATTTCGGCGCGCACGCCGACCGAGGATCTGCCCGAGATGATGGAGCTGCCGGCCGAAATCCATCCGTGGTTCGTCGGCGTGCAGTTCCACCCCGAATTCACCTCCAACCCGCGCACGGGCCATCCCCTGTTCATCGCCTATGTCAAGGCGGCGCTGGCGCACAAGGGCATCAAGTGAAGCTCTGCGACCCAACATGGAAAGCCGCACCATGAAGCTCTGCGGCTTCGAGGTCGGGCTCGACCGACCGCTATTCCTGATTGCCGGTCCCTGCGTCATCGAATCGCGCGAGATGGCTTTCGACACCGCGGGACAATTGCGGGATATCTGCCGCAAGCTGGGCCTGAACTTCATCTACAAGTCGTCCTACGACAAGGCCAATCGCAGTTCCGGCAAGTCATATCGCGGTCTGGGCATGGAGCAGGGGCTGGCGATTCTGGCCGACGTCAGGCAGCAGCTCAGTGTGCCGGTGCTGACCGATGTGCATGCCGAGCATGAGATCGCCGCCGTTGCCGACGTGGTCGATGTGCTGCAGACCCCGGCGTTCCTGTGTCGCCAGACCGACTTCATCCAGGCCGTAGCGAGCTCGGGCAAGCCGGTGAATATCAAGAAAGGCCAGTTCCTCGCGCCGGGCGACATGAAGCAGGTGGTGCTCAAGGCGAAAGAAGCCAACGGCGGTGTCGACAGCATCATGGTCTGCGAGCGCGGCGCCTCCTTCGGCTACAACAACCTGGTGTCCGACATGCGCAGCCTGGCGATCATGCGCGAGACCGGCTGTCCGGTGGTGTTCGACGCCACGCATTCGGTGCAACTGCCGGGCGGGCAGGGCGATCGCAGCGGCGGTCAGCGCGAGTTCGTTCCCGTGCTGGCGCGGGCGGCGGTTGCCGTCGGTGTTTCCGGCTTGTTCATGGAGACGCACCCCGATCCCGCCAAGGCGCTGTCGGACGGGCCCAATGCCTGGCCGCTGGGTGAGATGGCGGCGCTGCTCGAACAATTGATGGAACTCGATGCACTGATCAAACAGAAGGGAATGACGGCATGAGCAAGCCTGCCTACCTCGTGGTGGACGCGCGTTCCAGCGATCCGCAACGCATGGCGGAATACCGTCGCCTGTCGCAGATTGCCGTCGATGCCTACGGCGGCCGCTTCCTGGTGCGCGGCGCGCCCTATGTCACGCTGGAAGGCAGTTGGCAGCCGCAACGCCTGGTCGTCGTCGAGTTTCCGAGCATGGATGCGGCCCGGACCTTCTACGATTCCCCCGAATATGTGGCTGCACGCACCGCGCGCGCCGGCGTGTCGGATTTCGACATGCTGCTGGTCGAAGGCTATTGAATCAACCTAAAAACCTAAGTCAATCCGCAGATGACGCAGATTTCGCAGATAAAACAACAAAGTTGCCGGTACCCACCGCTCACGCGTAAGGTGGTACGGCCCGACCAAGTAGCGCCCTGATCCATCTGCGTTAATCGGCGAAATCTGCGGATCAATTGTTTTTTTGCAGAATCAAACAAGAGGAAACAATCATGAGTGCAATCGTTGATGTCGTCGCCCGCGAGATTCTTGATTCCCGCGGCAACCCCACCGTCGAGGCCGACGTCCTGCTTGAATCGGGCGTCATGGGACGTGCGGCGGTGCCGTCAGGCGCCTCCACCGGATCGCGCGAGGCGATCGAGCTGCGCGACGGCGACGCCGGCCGCTATCTGGGCAAGGGCGTGGTGCAGGCCGTGGAAAACGTCAACACCGAGATTTCCGAAGCTATCATCGGGCTCGACGCCGAGGAGCAGGCCTTCATCGACATGGCGCTGATCGACCTCGACGGCACCGAGAACAAATCGCGCCTGGGCGCCAACGCCATTCTCGCCGTATCGATGGCGGTGGCCAAGGCCGCGGCCGAGGAGGCCGGCCTGCCGCTGTACCGCTATTTCGGCGGCTCGGGCCCGATGCAGATGCCGGTGCCGATGATGAACGTCATCAACGGCGGCGCGCACGCCAACAACAACCTCGACATCCAGGAATTCATGATCCTGCCGGTGGGCGCCGGCAGCTTCCGCGAGGCGCTGCGCTGCGGCGCCGAGGTCTTCCATCACCTCAAGAAGCTGGTGGACAAGAAGGGCTATCCGACCACGGTCGGCGACGAAGGCGGCTTCGCGCCGAATGTCGCGGGCAATGACGAAGCCATCGAGCTGATCCTGCGCGCGATCGAATCGGCCGGCTATACGCCGGGCCAGGACGTGGTGCTGGGCCTCGATTGCGCGGCTTCCGAGTTCTATCGCGACGGCCGCTATGTGCTGGCCTCGGAGAATCTGGAACTGAGCTCGGAGGCCTTCACCGACTACCTGGCGACGCTGGCCGATCGCTACCCGATCATCAGCATCGAGGACGGCATGGCCGAGGGCGACTGGCCGGGCTGGAAGCTGTTGACCGATCGCCTGGGCAAGCGCGTACAGATCGTCGGCGACGACATCTTCGTCACCAATCCGAAGATCCTCAAGGAAGGCATTGCGCAGGGCATCGCCAATTCCATCCTGGTCAAGATCAACCAGATCGGCACCCTGACCGAAACCTTCTCCGCCGTCGAAATGGCCAAACGTGCCGGCTACACCTCGGTGATTTCGCATCGTTCCGGCGAAACCGAGGACTCGACCATCGCCGACATCGCGGTGGGCCTCAACGCGATGCAGATCAAGACCGGCTCGCTGTCGCGTTCGGACCGCATCGCCAAGTACAACCAGTTGCTGCGCATCGAGGAAGATCTCGGCGATACGGCGGGCTACCCCGGTCTCGACGCCTTCTACAACCTGAGGAAGTAGGTTCCCCGCGGCGATTCGCAATGAAGTGGCCGACGCTGGTGCTGGTCGCCCTCATTGCCCTGCTGCAGTATCCATTGTGGCTGGGCAAGGGCGGCTGGCTCCGCGTCTGGGACTACGAGCGCCAGTTGCAGGCGCAGCGCGAAGTCAATCAGGCTCTGGAGCAACGCAATGCCGCGCTGGATGCCGAGGTGCGCGACCTCAAGGCGGGCTACGAGGCGATCGAAGAGCGCGCCCGCTATGAATTGGGCATGATCAAGGAAGGCGAGGTTTTCGTCCAGGTGCCGCAGAAGATGCCGCCGGCGCCTGCGGCGGCCAAGTCCGCCGCGGCGAAGTAGCTCAGCTCAGCAGGCCGGCGCGAGCTGCGCGCGGTAACGCCGGGCGTTGTCCACATAGCCCTGCGCGGCCAGGCGCAAGCGCGCCACCTCCTCGTCCGTCAGCTGGCGCACCACCTTGCCCGGCGAACCCATCACTAGCGATCGTTCGGGAATCACCTTGCCTTCGGGAATCAGCGAGTTGGCGCCGATGATGCAATGGCGGCCGATCACCGCCTTGTTGAGGATCACCGACTTGATGCCGATCAGCGATTCGTCGCCGATGCTGCAGCCGTGCAACATCACCAGATGCCCCACGGTGACGTTGGCGCCGAGGGTCAGCGGCACGCCTTCATCGACATGCAGCACGCAGCCGTCCTGGATGTTGCTGCCGGCGCCTATCGTGATGGTGTCGTTATCGCCGCGCAGCACGGCATTCCACCAGATGCTGGCGTTGTCGCCGAGGCGCACATCGCCGATGACCGTGGCATTGGGGGCGATCCAAACGTCGCGTCCCAGGCTGGGCTGGCGCTCGCCAAGGCTATAGACGGCCATGAAAACTCCTCCTCGTGCCGAACGCGGGCGCCGGGCTCAGCGTTCGCGCTTCTTCCATTCCGGCTTGGCGCCGTCGGGTTTTTTCCAGTCCGGCTTCTTGCCGTCGCGGGCAGGCGCCGCGCGGCGCGGCGGGCGGGTATCGACGAATTCGCCGGGTTCCATGACGCGCGTCTTGAGCGCGAACTGGCGCACGCGGATGCGGCGTAGGATATCCATCAGGTCGTCCGACAGATTGGCCGGCAGTTCCACCGAGCTGTAGTCGTCGAACAGGTTGATCTGGCCGATATCCTTGCCGGCGATGCCCGCTTCGTTGGCAATGGCGCCGACGATTTCCTTGGGCAGCACGCCCTGGTTGCGGCCGATCTCGATGCGATAGCGCTGCATCGTGGCGCCGTCGGCGAAGCTGCGCTGCTTGACCGGAGTGTCGCTGCGGCCGGCCGTGCGCTCGCGGCGCGGTTCGGCGGCCGGATAGCTTTCGGCCGGCTTGGCGCGGGCCTTGAAATCCGGCTTGCGCTCGAAGTCGCGGGCAGGAGTTGGCGCTGGCGGTACGGCGGGCGTTGATCCCGCCTCACGCGGCGCGTGGTCGCTGGCGCCGGGCATTTGCAACGGACGCTCGCGCGTCGCCAGCCAGGCCAGCGCGGCGGCAATCTCGCGCGCCGCGATGTCGTTCTCGCCTTCGATGCGGCGCACCACGTCGAAGAAGAAGTCCAGCTTCTCGGTCTTGATGATGTCGATGATCTGCTGGGTGAATTGGGCGACGCGGCGGTTCGCCACCTCGCCCGGCGTCGGCATGGTCAGCGCGGTGATCTTCTGCTTGGTGGCGCGCTCGATCAGCTTCAGCATGTACATCTCGCGCGGCGCCAGGAACAGGATGGCGCGGCCGGTGCGCCCCGCCCGGCCGGTGCGGCCGATGCGGTGCACGTAGGCCTCGGTGTCGTAAGGCACGTCGTAGTTGATGACATGACTGACGCGCGCCACGTCGAGGCCGCGCGCGGCGACATCGGTGGCGACCACGATGTCGATGGTGCCGGCCTTGAGGCGTTCGATCACCTGCTCGCGCAGGCCCTGGGTCAGGTCGCCGTTGAGCGCGGCAACGGAATAGCCGCGCGCCTCCAGCTTGTCGGCGATTTCGACGGTGGCGGTCTTGGTGCGTACGAAAACGATGGCGGCATCGAAGTCGTCTTCGACTTCGAGGATGCGCGTCAGCGCTTCGAGTTTCTGCCCGCTGTGGGTCTGGCAGTAGGACTGGCTGGTGGTGACCACCGTCGAGGTGGCCGAGCGGATCTTGATTTCCTGCGGATCGCGCAGGTGCTCGCGCGCCACGCGGCGTATCACGTCGGGCATGGTGGCGGAGAACAGCGCGGTCTGGCGTTCGGCCGGGGTATGTTCGAGGATCCACTTGACGTCGTCGATGAAGCCCATGCGCAGCATCTCGTCGGCTTCGTCGAGCACCAGCATCTGCAGATTGTTCAGCACCAGGCTCTTGCGCTCCAAGTGGTCCATGACGCGCCCCGGGGTGCCGACGATGACGTGGGTGCCGCGCGACAGCGCGCGCAATTGCACCACCATGCTCTGCCCGCCGTAGATCGGCAGGACGTGGAAGCCGGGCATGTGGTGGGCGTATTTCTGCAAGGCTTCCGCGACCTGGATCGCCAGTTCGCGCGTCGGCGTCAGGATCAGGGCCTGCGGCACGGCGCGCTTGAGGTCGATCTTCTGCAGCAGCGGCAGGGCGAATGCCGCCGTCTTGCCGGTACCGGTCTGCGCCTCGCCCAACAGGTCGTGGCCGGCCAGCAGCACGGGGATGCAGGCGGCCTGGATCGGCGAGGGGGTTTCGTAGCCGACGTCGGCGAGGGCTGCAAGCAATGGCGCTGCGAGCCCGAGGGTGTCGAACCCGGCGGCATTAAGATCTGGGGAGGTGGTCATGGCGTGCCTGCGCTGGGCAGGGAATTTCGGGGAAAAGGCGGGCCGGGCATGCTGTAACGGGCCGGAGAACCGCGCATTATCCCAGAATCGAGGCCAAAAAGCCCACTTTTATTCGCCCGCGGCGTGGCGTTCGATCGCGCGCTCGATGAATTCGCGCAGGAAGCCCTCGGTCTGCGCGCTGTGGAAGCGGTCGATCTCGACGCCGCGGCTGTAGGCGATCACGGTCGGGAAGCCGCGCACCTTGTGCCGCCCCGCGATGCGCATGTTCTCGTCGGCATCGACGTTGGCGAGCAGGAAGGCGCCATCGTAGCTGCGCACGAGGCGGTCCAGTAGCGGGCCCAGCACGCGGCAGGGCGCGCACCAGTCGGCGCCGATATCCACCAGCACCGGATTCTGCTGTGAACGGGCGACCACCGCCGCGTCGAAGTCCTCCTCGGTGACATCGAACACCGTTGCCGCAATGTCCCGTTTCGAGTGCATGGGAATCTATTCCAGCGTCAGACCCGCAGCAGGGCGATCTTGAGCGGCGGCTGGCCGTCGGAACTGGGGAAATCGGATTCCGGCATGATCCACTCCATGTCGCGGATCGGTCGCCCGGCCTTGGCGGCGCTGCGCTGCAACTGGTCGAGCCAGACATCGCGCTGCACGTCGGCGACGTTGTTGGTGCAGATCAGCGTGCCGCCCGGGCTGGTGCACAGCAGGGCCGGCTTGAACACCGAGGCGTAGTCGTTGATCAGGTCCACCACGCCGAAGGGACTCTTGGCGTAGCGCGGCGGATCGAGGAAGACCACGTCGAAGGTCTGCGCGTCGAGCTTGGGGAAGGGCGGCATGCGCTTGCCGCGCACCCGTTCGGCCTGGCCCAGCCCCGCGTACTGGCGCATCGCGGCGAAGGCGTCGCTCAAGACGAAGCGCGGGCGCACCGGCAGATCGTTGAGGCGCGCATTTTCCTTGCCGACCGAAATGCTGGATTCGGCGAAATCGACATTGACCACGAAGCGCGCGCCGGCCTTGGCCGCCGCGATGCCGACGCCGCAGGTATAGGCAAACAGGTTCAGCAGCGACTTGCCCGGCACTTCCTGCATCACGCGCCGCCGCGCCGCGCGCAGGTCGAGGAACAGCCAGGGATCCTGGCTGGCGTGACGCCCGGCGATGCGGTAGGTGACGCCGATTTCGTGGATCTCGCGCGGCATCATCGCCGCGTCGATCTGCGCCGCCGGCAGCGGATTGCCGATGCGCGAATTGGCATGGCTGCGATCGTTGTAGACCACGATCAGGCCGGGCAGCAGCGGGCTATAGAAGGCCTCCACGGCGGCCAGGGTTTCCGGCGTCAGCGGGCTGTGGAAGCACTGCACCAGCAGCAGGTCGCCGTAGCGGTCGATGGTCAGGCCCGGATGGCCCTCGACGCTGCCGTGGAACAGGCGGTAGGCATCGGTCTGCTCGGCGTGCAGGCGCGGCAGGAATTCCGCGCGCGCATCGAGCGCGGCAGCAAGCAGGGGGACCAGGGCATCGGACATGGGGATTCTCGGCAGGGGCGCCGCGCTCGCCGGGCTTGGCAATCGCGGAAAAGGG